>JACTML010000066.1 GCA_014584635.1 Nitrosomonas eutropha
ATCAGCGAAACCGGTAACAGCACCGAGCTGGCAACCCGACTGGCAGCTTCAGCGACCAAGCAAGGGCTTAATCCCGTCCTTATAAGTGCGGCTGATTACAAAATCCGCAAGCTAAAAGATGAACAGGATTTACTGATCATTACCTCTACCCATGGCGAAGGTGATCCTCCGCAAACAGGAATGGAATTTTTCGAGTTTATCGAAAGTCGCAAAGCACCTGCATTACCGGGATTGCGCTACGCCATACTGGCACTCGGGGACATGAGCTATGAACATTTCTGTGGCGCGGGCAAACGTCTTGATGAGCGTTTTGAGGTATTAGGCGCCAAACGGTTGCGCCCGCGTGTTGATTGCGATGTGGATTATGAAGAACCGGCTGCCGCATGGAGCACCGACATTCTTAAGTTGCTCGCTGCAGAGCGCACGGCAACTGCGCCGGCGCCCGTTTCGGTATCGACAACAGCAACAGGAATCAGTCAACAAACAAATGACGCTACCTACAGCAAACGCAATCCCTTTCCGGCAACTGTAATTGACAGCATTACTCTCTCCGGACGCGGCTCCACTCGCGAAACGCGGCATATCGAAATTTCACTGGCCGATTCCGGACTGGTTTACGAGCCCGGAGACGCATTGGGAATTGTTGCGCATAACGACCCGGCCGTTGTTGAAGCATTACTGAAAGCACTCGATATGGACTCAGGTGCGCCAGTCACAGTAAAGGGTCAGTCTGCCACCCTCCACGAAGCATTGAGTGAATCATTTGAAATCACGACTGCAACACTGCGTTTCCTTGATCACTGGGGAGAATTAACCGGCACATCCGATATTTTTACAGCAAAAGACAGTACTGAGCGCGCATCGTTTCTTCATGATAATCACATTATCGATATCATTCGCGCTTACCCGCTCAAAGGGCTGGATCCACAGCGCTTTATCGACGGATTACGTCCTCTGCAACCCCGTCTTTATTCTATTGCCTCCAGCCTGGCGGCTTGTCCTGATGAAGCACATATTACGGTTGCACCAGTGCGCTACCAACTGCATGAAGAAATGCGTTCAGGTGTTGCATCCGGTCATCTGGCTGATCGAGCCATTGCTGATTCCGTACTACCTGTCTATATCCAAAACAACCCGCATTTTCGCCTGCCAGCCAGTGATGAACCCATCATCATGATCGGGGCCGGTACCGGAATAGCCCCTTACCGCGCCTTTATGCAGGAACGGGAAGCTAATGGTGGCGGTCGTTCCTGGCTGTTTTTTGGTGAACGCAATTTCCGTGCCGACTTCCTTTATCAGACTGAATGGCAGGAGTGGCTGAAAAATGGCGTTTTAACAAAAATGGAAGTCGCCTTCTCACGCGATACTGCGGAAAAAATTTACGTTCAGCACCGTATTCGCGAGCACGCACATGATGTTTACGCCTGGCTGGAAGAAGGTGCATATATTTATTTATGTGGTGATGCTGCGCGTATGGCGCCCGACGTCCACGATACGCTCGTCACCGTTATCGAAGAACAGGCAAGTGTCCAGCGTGAAGAAGCAGAGGAATATCTTCGTGATCTGCAACGCGACGGGCGCTACCAACGTGATGTCTATTGAGGATAGAAATGGCTGATACGCTCCCCCCGGTCGATCGCAGTTGCGATATTTCCCAACCACTCGAACGGCTCAGTCCGGATGAAACCCTTAAGTACAAAAGTGAGCAATTACGTGGCACGATAGCGCTCGGGTTATTGAATCGTATTACTTCTGCTGTACCGGGTAACGACATCAAGCTGATGAAGTTTCACGGTATTTATGAGCAGGATGATCGTGATGTTCGCGATGAACGCCGTCGCCAGAAACTGGAACCGGCTTTTCAATTCATGATTCGCGTACGTCTGCCAGGGGGTATCTGCACAACCGAGCGCTGGTTAAAAATATCAGAACTTGCCTGCAAACACGGCAACGAAACCTTGCGCATGACCACCAGGCAAACTTTCCAGTTTCACTGGGTACTCAAGCACAATATCGTTCCTGTCATTCGCGGTCTTCACGAGGTACTGCTTGATACAGTCGCTGCATGCGGGGACGATTCACGTGGCGTGATGGCAACAGTTAATCCCCAGTTTCCGGCTCTGCAGACAGAGCTGTCCGCACTGGCAAAAACGATAAGCGATCACGTTATTCCAAAAACACGCGCCTATCACGAAATCTGGTACGGCGAAGAACGTGTCGCCACGTCCGAACCGGAAGAACCTTTCTACGGGCGAACATATATGCCCCGAAAATTCAAGATTGGATTCGTCATTCCGCCCAATAATGATATTGATATTTATGCCCAGGATCTGGGTTACATTGCGATTGTCGGTGAAGATGGCAAAATAGCAGGGTTCAATGTGGCGATTGGCGGCGGTATGGGGCGTACCGACAAAGCACCACACACCTATCCGCGTACCGCATCAGTTATCGGCTTCATTACTCCGGACAGGCTTTTCTCCGTTACCGAGGCTGTTATGGGTGTCCAGCGTGACTATGGTAATCGCGCCGACCGTTCACGCGCCCGGTTTAAATACACAATCGATGACAAAGGACTTGACTGGATCAAGCTCGCAATTGAGGATCGAGCTGGCCCGCTGGATCCGGCACGTTCCTATGATTTCACTTCTAACGCAGATACCTACGGATGGGTTAAGTCAGATGATGGATTGCATCACTTTACCCTATTTATCGAAAATGGCCGACTTAATCGTGACACACTCGATAAAATCGCACGGATAGCACATGCCCATAAAGGACATTTTCGTCTGACTCCCAACCAGAATCTGATGATTGCAAATGTTGCCCAGGCTGATAAGCCGGAAATAGAAGCATTGCTGGCAGAAACGGGACTGGCTGCCTTGAACGAGCACAGTGTACTGCGAATGAATTCAATGGCGTGCGTAGCATTGCCAACTTGCGGACTGGCGATGGCGGACAGCGAACGCTACCTGCCTGCATTGATTACAAAAATAGAAGCAGTTCTTACCCGGTATAATCTGCAGAATGAGCCGATTACACTCAGAATGACAGGATGTCCCAATGGATGCAGCCGTCCTTTTATTGCTGAAATTGCGCTTACCGGTCGCGCTCCTGGTAAATATAATCTTTATCTGGGCGGTGGGTTTCACGGCCAGCGACTTAATCGCCTTTATCGTGAAAATATTGGAGAAGCTGCAATCCTTGAAGCGCTTGATAAGATATTCAGTCGCTACGCGACAGAACGATTACCCGGTGAGCATTTTGGAGATTTTACGATTCGCGCCGGGATCATTCGCGAAGTAACAGAAGGACGTTTTTCAAACGACTGAAAAAACTGCACATCCACCCTTGTCAAATACTGGCTGGCTTCCGTTAATCACTTGCGGAACAAGTGATTAACGGTATACATAGAATCAGACTAAAGCTTGGCTCCGGTCCCCACTAATGTTGCTGAGGTAATTTTATAGGAAAAGGATTCCGGCTCCAGGCTATCCTGCTGTTTTCCATCGATTTCAGCATGCGGGTAGAGAAAAAAGGGTAATCTGCCTGCCGCGCAAGCCTTACCCAGATCCACATTCTCACCATCATTAAATGCAACCCAGTTCATCTCCCAGGATCCAAACAGCTTCTCTCTCAACTGACTGATCACATCATGATTACCTGGTAGTGATTCCAGTGCCATTACGCGCGCCACATCGGATGGATCAACCGGCACCCAACCCAACCCTGCAAGATAAAACTCTGCCTGACAATGCTGGGAAGTACTCACATCCCCGGATTTACCAAGATTCTTGTTAAGAGAAGATTCACCGATACGGATTCCGTACTGAATTCTCGCAGGGATACCGGATGCACGTGCCAGCCCGACAAAAAGTGAGTGAATATCCGCACATTTACCATTGAAATTCTCTCCGGATAACATGCTGCGAATATCTCCCCTGCCCTGCCCGCGCACATTGTTATCATAAGTAACATTATCAATTATCCAGTCATAAACAGCACGAGCCTGTTGCAAAGGCGTATGTGCATTAGCCTGGCTGGTTATGGAATGTGCCAGTTTTTTCACCGCATTATCCAACGGAACCTGTTTGGTCGGCTGGAGATAACGCTGGATATTTTGGGGAATTGAGGCCTTTACCGGAGCCCGATAAAAGCTCAGATCAACAGCACGATGCGCTGTTTTGACAATGCTGCTTACCTTGACTGTGCGCTCTTCCCCTTTTTGCCAGGTTGCAAAAAATACCGGGGAAGCAGTACCCGGCAACATATAAAATGCGGAAGCTGTCGCTTTTCCACTCCAGTTGTTCCCCTGTGTGAACTGATAAACTGTATCGTTCGTATCCGGTAACGGTAGCCACAATTTTGCAACTTTACCTGCGGCAGGCAATGTGATTTGATACGTCAACTGATAACCTCGCCACTTTGCCTGACTCAGTGGCAATGCAGCAGCACGCGAAACAGAAGGAGCCAAAACAGCTGCTGCCGCGCCAGTGCCAATCAATTTGAAGAAATCCCTGCGTTTCATACAACTCCTCATCAATGATAGTATTGAGCCAAATAAATCTCTTGTAATTAACTTGTCATACCTGTTTTCAGTCAATTCCTTATGCCCGATAATCAACCTCAGCTTTCTGCAATTGATATCGCAACCGGACCAGAACCCCTATATACCATAATATGGATGCACGGGTTAGGGGCTGATGGCAATGATTTTGTACCCATCATTCACTCACTTGATTTACCGGCAATCCCGATCCGTTTTTTGTTCCCGCACGCCCCGTTGCAACCCGTCACAATTAACGGCGGATACGTTATGCGAGCATGGTACGACATCCAGGACGTTGATTTTATCAAGCGGGAAGATGAAGCTGGGCTATACAGATCGCAACGCGCCATCCTAGCACTGATCAAACGCGAAAACCAGCGAGGAATTCCATCCGAACGTATTGTTTTAGCTGGATTTTCACAGGGTGCTGCCATGGCGCTACAGGTCGGATTACGCCACCCGGATAAACTGGCCGGCATCATCGCGCTCTCCGGATATTTACCGCTGACGCACAAAATCAGGCAGGAAACCCATGCGGCCAATCAGGAAACACCTGTATTTATGGCTCATGGTAATCATGACAATGTCGTACCGGTCGATCTGGCGCGCACCTCATTGCAGCTGTTGCGCAAATACAACTATTCTGTTATTTGGCACGAATATCCAATGGCACATACTGTATGCGACCAGGAATTGGCTGATATTTCCTGCTGGTTGAGAAACATTCTGAAAGAAGTTTAAATTTTCATATTTTCAAAGTGAATCATTATGACTCATGAGAATAATCACTACTCTCACCGAACCGGCTGGCTGCGGGCTGCAGTATTGGGTGCTAATGATGGCATTGTCTCCATCGCCAGCCTGATTATTGGTGTGGCATCCGCCCATGCAGATATCGAAGACATTCTGCTGGCGGGAGTGGCTGGACTTGTTGCCGGAGCCATGTCCATGGCTGCCGGAGAATATGTTTCCGTAAGCTCTCAGGCAGATACAGAGAAAGCAGATATCGCGCTCGAACAATATCACCTGATCCGGGATATCAATTATGAGATTCAGGAATTAACGGATATTTACATAACAAGAGGTGTTGAACCCGAACTGGCTGGAAAAGTAGCCGAACAACTGATGGCGCATGATGCGCTGGGCGCCCACCTGCGAGATGAATTGGGTTTACACGAACGTATTAATGCCAAACCCACACAAGCCGCCCTTACCTCGGCAGCCATGTTTACGCTTGGGGCAGCCATGCCGCTCCTGGCAATTATGGTGGCACCGGCATCACAGATCATTCCCGCTGTAACAATCACTTCTCTTCTCTCATTGGCTACCTTGGGGACACTGGCAGCTTATCTTGGAAGGGCAAGCATGCTGACAGGTGCCGCGCGTGTAGTTTTCTGGGGAGCACTTGCCATGGGGTTTACTGCACTTACCGGCACGCTTTTTGAAATGGCTGTCTGAACAAGAGTAAACAGAAGGAATCTCTGAAAATCTGCAAACTGATTTATACAAAAAAGAGCGAACTTTGGATCTGATTTTGTGGCGTCACGCTGAAGCAGAAGACCGTATCCCCGATGCAGCGCGCGCGTTAACGGAAAAAGGCTTGCAACAGGCACAAAAAGTGGCACAGTGGCTGCAACCCAGATTGCCACAGGATGTACATATCATCGTGAGTCCGGCCAGACGTACCCAACAGACCGCCCTGGCGCTGACTACCCGTTTTGAAACCAGTGCACAGGTTGGCACGGGAACCACACCATATAAGGTCCTCAATACAATTGCCTGGCCAGAGGCGGAAGGGACCGTACTGGTAGTGGGACATCAGCCAACCCTGGGTAAAATTGCCTCCCTCCTGTTAAAAGGAGATGAAACCGGTTTCAGCGTACGGAAAGGTTCTATCTGGTGGTTCAGCCATAAGCAAAAAGGTGGGCAGGAAGGCATTATTCTGCGCGCCGTCATAACCCCCGAGATTCTGTAAATCTCTTAAATGGCACGAAAAAACAGTTATCGATAGCGCTCTGCTCGTGCAAAATAACTATATGCTTGCTTATTCTGAAATTTTTATCAGGAACCGGACAAAAATATAAACATACCCTCATGAAAATACTGCCTTCCTTATTTTCTCCTGCCGGCAAAAATGCAAGATTATCCATTGTTATTCACCACCGTGTGATTCCGGAGCCTGATCTTTTGCTTGGCGACGGCGGAATAACAGCATTTGAAACCAGGCTCAATTATCTGGCTGGAAACTTCAATATTTTACCCTTGTCCGAAGCAGCAAGCCGCCTGCAGAACGGCACACTACCCAGCCGCGCCGCCTGTATTACCTTTGACGATGGCTACGCGGATAACGCAGAGATAGCCCTTCCCCTTCTTCAGAAATACGGAGTTCCCGCAACTTTTTTCGTAGCCTCCGGCTTTCTTGATGGCGGAAGAATGTGGAACGATACCGTAATTGAATCAATACGCCTTGCCACAGGAGATAAACTTGATCTGCGTTCAATTGATCTGGGCATTCACGCAATCGCTACGCTTGAACAAAAACGGGAAGCGCTAACTTTTCTGATAGACAGGCTGAAATATCTGCCTTATGAAACAAGAGCCTTGCAGGTAGAAAAATTAAGTACCATTATTTCCGCCAGATTGCCGGATAACCTTATGATGACCTCAGCGCAAGTCAGACAGCTACATGATGCAGGCATGGAAATCGGTGCTCACACCGTTACCCATCCCATTCTTGCAAAAATTGATGCTGCGGCAGCACTGGCAGAGATCACAGAAGGCAAGGCAAAGCTTGAGGCAATTATTGGCACGCAAGTACGTTTATTTGCCTACCCGAACGGCAAACCGGGAAAAGATTATTTGTCGATTCACACAAAAATGGTTCAGGATGCCGGATTTGAGGCGGCCGTTTCAACCGCATGGGGAGCCGCTCGACAAAATAGCGATATATTCCAGCTGCCACGCTTTACTCCCTGGGATAAAGGTGAATTACGGTATGTACTGCGTATGGTTCACAATATGCGCCAAAAAATTCAGGTGGCATAACGCATAACAAATCTCTGAATATGCTGCATTGCCCTACTTGCGCTGCAGGTAGAAACGTACACCTTTTCTGATGTACCACGAAAAAGGCCTGTACGGGAATTCCCGCACAGGCTCAGAGGGAGGCCAGATGAGATTGGCCATTAGGGTTTACGGTAAAGAGGAATCTGCGTAAAAAATTACCGTACTCTGACGCAAAATCCTGAAAATCGTTCAATAGCCGCTTAAGTTGCACTTAAATCGAAATAATTTAATATTCGGCAGCACCCGTCACTGAAAATAATCATGAATTCATGCTACAACAAATATAACGCTGGCATTCTAGGGAAGAAGCATGAATAAACTGACCATATTACAGTTATGCTTTTTCAGTTCAGACACTCGCTCTCTTCCCGGTACAGCTGATAATAATCAAACAAACAGCGAAAAACCGGCAGTGATCTGAGAGCAATATTTTCTAATTAACCGGAGAAATCATCCGTGGGACTTTTAATTGATGGTAACTGGCACGATCAGTGGTATTCCTCTAAAAACGGGGAATTCATACGTGAAAATGCCCAATATCGCAACTGGATCACAGCAGACGGGCAACCGGGTCCATCTGGAGAAGGCGGGTTCGCTGCTGAATCGGGACGCTATCATTTATTCGTATCCCTGGCCTGTCCATGGGCACACCGCACCCTGATTTTCCGTCATTTGAAGGAGCTGGAGGAGCATATTGGCGTTACTGTCGTTGATCCCAAAATGCTGGAACATGGCTGGACATTCAGCGAAGTTTCCCAAAACAACCCCATTCCTGATATCCAGTATCTTTATCAGGTTTATACACACGTCAAACCGGATTACACCGGACGGGTTACGGTGCCGGTATTATGGGATAAACAGCGCAACACCATCGTCAGCAATGAATCATCCGAAATTATCCGCATGTTTAACAGCGCGTTTGATGCAATCACAGGTAATGCCCTGGATTTTTATCCGCAAGCATTGCGCGACGAAATTAATGCGATCAACGAAGCAGTGTACCGGGATTTTAATAATGGCGTTTACCGGGCAGGCTTTGCCACCAGACAATCGGTCTATGAAACAGCTTACGATCAGGTATTCGCCAGGCTGGATGCATTGGAAGATATACTCAATACGCAACGCTATCTGGCAGGTGAACTTCTGACTGAGGCTGACTGGCGGTTGTTTACCACGCTTATTCGCTTCGACAGTGTTTATTACAGTCACTTCAAGCTCAACAAGCGGCGTATTGAAGACTATGCCAATCTATCCAATTATTTGCGAGCGTTGTATCAGGTACCCGGTATTGCTGACCTTGTAAATTTTACCCATATCAAAACACATTATTACTACAGCCATTCCACCATTAACCCAACCCGGATTATTCCCAAAGGGCCGGAGATTGATTACACCCGGC
Source organism: Nitrosomonas eutropha (assembly GCA_014584635.1). Lineage (GTDB taxonomy): Bacteria > Pseudomonadota > Gammaproteobacteria > Burkholderiales > Nitrosomonadaceae > Nitrosomonas > Nitrosomonas eutropha_B. The sequence continues at coordinate 9,015 of JACTML010000066.1, forward strand.
CGCATAACCGGGGGTAGCAGGTTTTTCCTCTCCCCCGTTAAATCCAACGCTGATCAGCTGTTGTGATATTTTCGGACCACCTCAACTTCATTCTTCGATCCCAGAATAACAGGAACGCGCTGGTGCAGGTTCTCCGGCGTGATATCCAGGATACGTTCGTAACCGGTCGTTGATAATCCTCCCGCCTGCTCAACGATAAAGCTCATCGGGTTGGCTTCATACATCAGACGTAAACGACCGGGTTTACTTGGGTCCTTGGTATCACGTGGATACATAAAAATACC
>JACTML010000103.1 GCA_014584635.1 Nitrosomonas eutropha
CACAAGATTCACCACTTGCCCGGTGTTATTGTTCAGGGACGTTACGATGCTGTTTGTCCGATTGTCAGTGCCTACGATCTGCATCTGACCTGGCCACGGGCGGAATATATCGTTGTCAACGATGCCGGCCATTCCGCCTGGGAACCTGGTATTCAGGCAGAACTCATCAAAGCCACTGAGAAATTCAAGCAGATATTGTAGTCAGGTGAAAAACAACCCGTTTCTGGAAAGGTCAAGATATTGCGCCAACTGCTGTGCATCAGGGTGTGTCTGATACGGCAACACCCCCAGCAGCGGACAATCCAGCCATGCGCTCAATGTTTGCAGATTGGCTTCCGGCTGCAGCATATCCGGATCAATCCGGTTAGCCACCCAGCCTGCCAGCTTCAGTCCGGCTGATTTAATCGTACAAGCAGTCAGTAACGCATGATTGAGACACCCCAATCGCATACCCACCACCAGAATTACCGGCAATCCCAGTACTTTGGCCAGATCGCAGGTATCATAGCGCTCGCCCGGTAAGCCTGATAATGACAATGGCACCATAAATCCCCCCACCCCTTCAACAATTGTTACATCCGCTGCAGCCAGCAGCTTTTCGCAAGATTGTCTAATTTTTTCCAGATCAATCGGTATATCGGTTTTCTGGGCAGCAATATGCGGCGCAATGGGTTCCACAAAAGCATAGGGATTAATCAGCTCATGTGCTAATCTGACTGAACTGGCCGCTTTCAAGTGCTCCACGTCCTGCCACACCCCATCTTCCTGACCTGACACCACTGGCTTCATGCCGATAGTCATATATCCCCTTGCGGAAAATGCATGAAGCAACGCGCAACTGACGGTGGTTTTTCCCACACCAGTATCCGTTCCGGTAACAAAAAATCCCGTGGACATCGTTATGTATCCAGCCCCAGTTTGCGTCGTGTTTCCGGTTTCAGCTGTACCTTGCGCGATTCCGGCTTCCAGGCATGGCCATAAACCACTTCATACGTCGCAGGCAACCTGCCATTTTTGCGCAAAGTCTCATATTGATCAACTACTTGTTGCCAGGCGGTTTTTCCCATCAGACCGCGTCGCCGCCCAAGTGTCACGTTACGCGCCCCGATTGTCTTGAGATCCTGCATAACACTTCTGACATCTGCATAAGTCAGCGTGATGTATTCCATATCCATCACCGGTAACGAAAACCCGCTGCCTACCAGCATATCGCCAATATCATGCATATCAATAAAACGGTTGACATGACTAAACGGATCCACCGATTTAAAAACCTGGCGCAGTTCTTTCAATGTATCCGGACCGAACGTACTGAACATCAGCAAACCGCCATTCTCCAGCACACGATGCGCTTCCGTAAACGTTTGCCTGAGATCGTTGCACCATTGAATGGCGAGATTAGACCAGATCATGCCGACACTGGCTTCACGCAAGGGTAATTGCTCGATATCAGCACAAATATACTCTCCGGGCTGATGCCGTTTGAATGGCAGCCAGCGTTGCCAGCCGGGTAGCTGTTCCGCAAGAACGGCACGTGCACGGCCATGCATCGTCAGGGCAATATCCATCGGTATAATTTCTGCCGCAGGATAGCGTTCAATCAGCTTGCGTGTGCCATAACCGGTTCCGCTGCCCGCATCGATAATTCTGCCAGGAACGTATTTGATATATTCCAGGCGCGCCAGCATACGGTCGCATATTTCTCGTTGCAACACAGCAGACTGGTCATAGCTGGTTGCCGCCTGTTCGAATGACCGGCGCAACATGCGCTTGTCAAGTACATGATCATAAAGCATCAAAACAACTCACAAATTGCTCAGGAAAAGAGAGAAACGGCGCATGGCCGCAATGAGGAAACAATGTCAGTCGCGCCTGCGGCAATTGTTGCTGCATCCATTCAGCCGCACCCGCTGGGGCGATAACATCATTCCGGCCATGGATCAGCAGCACCGGCTGTTTGATTTGATTCAGTTCAGCACGCAAATCGCTGGTTTGCAGGATCCGTAATCCTGCCTGCAGCGTTGCCAATTCTGGTGACGGGCTTTGTAACACACTGTGACGTAACCGTGCCAGCACCCGGGTCTGATCCTCACTGCCACTGACTTGCAGCGTTAAAAAACGATACAGCGTTTGCGTGTAATCGCGCGCCAGATTTTCCATAAATAAAGTCAAGGTAGTGGCATCCATCCCCCATGGCCAGTCAACACGTTTGACAAAACAGGGGGTAGCGGCAACCAGCACCAGCTGCTGAACACGTTCCGGTGTTCGCATTGCCAGCCGCATTGCCACCTGCCCTCCCAGCGACCAGCCACATACACTATAGCGATCAGGCAAATGACGCTCGACTACTTCAGTCATCTGCTCCAGTGAATCCAGTGCACATTCCCGGCTGGCGCCATGCCCCGGCAAATCCACCCGATGCAAGCGAAAACGCTGCGATAATGGCTCCGCTACACTGTCCCAAACTCCACTGTGCATCGCCCAGCCGTGTAACAGCACCAGATCAGGCCCGTTTCCGCTGGTTTCAATATGTAATTGAGCCATATCAGCAGCAGCTTGCCAGATCGTGTAAAACTGCACTCAGCTGATCCACATCTTCCTCGGTATGCGCCGCCGACAAACTGATGCGTAGCCGCGCCATGCCTTGCGGCACGGTCGGGGGGCGAATTGCCGGCACCCAGATACCGCGTTCCCGCAATGCCTGATCCAGCCGCACAGCCTGCTGGCTTGTTCCTGCCAGTAACGGCTGTATCGGAGTAACCGAAGGCAGCAGCTCCCAGGGGAGTGTTTGCAGCTTCTGACGCAATCGCGCGATTAATTGAGCGAGCCGCTCCCGCCGCCAGTTATCCTGGCGCATCAGCTGCAAACTGGCCAGCAGGGTATGCGCCAGCAAAGGCGCCGCTGCAGTGGTATAGCCATAAGTACGACCATGTTGAATAAGCGTTTCCACAACAGGCGCTTGCGCCGCTACAAACGCACCAGAAACACCGGCAGCTTTGCCAAGTGTTGCCATGTAAATCAGATGCGGAACATCACGCGCTACCTCACGGGGAATATACAAGCTGCCTCGACCCTGCGCATCCAGCACACCAAATCCATGCGCATCATCCAGCAGCAACCAGGCGTCAAAACGCTGACACAAAGCCAGCAGCTCGGCAACCGGTGCCTGATCTCCATCCATGCTGAATACCGCATCTGTGATCACCAGCTTGCGCCGTGTCCGGGTTGTCTTCAGCTGTTTTTCCAGTGCGGCCAGATCAAGATGGGGATAACGCACAAAGCGCGCACGTGACAATAGTGCCGCATCGTTCAGCGAAGCATGATTAAGACGATCAGCAAAAATGGTATCTTCCCGTCCGACCAGCGCCGTCACCACCGCCATATTGGCCATATAGCCGGTGGAAAACAATAACGCTCGCGCTAATCCAACATAGTCTGCCAGCGCAATTTCCAGCGCATGATGCGCCCATGAATGCCCACTGATCAGATGAGAAGCGCCAGCGCCTACTCCGTAACGCTGCGCGCCTTCTGCAGCCGCTGCAATCAGCGCCGGATGATTGGCCAGCCCAAGGTAATCATTACTGCAGAAAGCCAGAAAATTTCGTCCATCAATCGTTATATGCGGTGCTTGCGGCCCTTTCAGTATGGGACGAGTACGATACAGCCCTTCCAGTTTGCGCTGCTGCAGAGCTTCGGTTAAATCCGGCAGCATTATGGTTAAAGTGGGTGCAATCCCAGTTTCTCAAGCAGCGCCATATCCTGCTCGGCATCCGGATTACCGGTTGTCAGCAGTTTGTCGCCATAAAAGATGGAATTGGCTCCGGCCAGAAAGCATAATGCCTGAATTGCTTCTGACATTTGCCGGCGACCGGCAGACAGCCTGACTTTAGCCTCTGGCATTGTGATGCGCGCTGCCGCAATGGTGCGGACAAACTCCAGCGGATCCAGCTCCGGTGTTCCGTATAAAGGTGTGCCTTCCACTTGCACCAGATAGTTGATGGGAACTGATTCAGGGTAAGGGTCAAGATTGGCCAGTTGCGCAATCAGGCCGGCGCGCGCAGTGCGGGATTCTCCCATGCCAACGATACCGCCGCAGCACACATTGATATTGGCGCCTCGCACTTCTTCCAGCGTATCCAGACGATCCTGGTAGTCGCGCGTGGTAATAATTTCGCCATAAAACTCGGGAGAGGTATCCAGATTATGATTGTAGTAATCCAGCCCGGCCTGTTTGAGTTGCGCCGCCTGTCCCGGCTTCAGAATCCCCAGAGTGGCACAGGTTTCCATTCCCAGATCCTTGACGGCACTAATCAGCTCGGTCATCCGTTCAATATCACGCTGTTTGGGACCGCGCCAGGCAGCACCCATGCAAAAACGGGTTGCGCCATTTTCCTTGGCTTTGGTTGCTGCTGCCACCACTTCCTCACGCGACAAAAGCGCCTGATTTTCCACTCCGGTGTGATAACGCGCTGCTTGCGGACAATAAGCACAATCTTCGGAGCATCCGCCGGTTTTGACTGACAGTAGCGTGGACAGCTGCACACCATTGGCATCGTGATATTGGCGATGTATTGTTTGCGCCTGGAAAATCAAATCATTGAATGGCAGCCCCAGCAGCGTTTCAATAGCCGCTACTGACCAGCGTGCCGCAGATTTTTGTTGTGCGGTCGAATCAGAGTGAGTCTGCGCGCAGCCACACTGTTTTTCAGAAATTAAACCGGTTCCGGATTCCATGATCATTCTCGGCAAAAGCCTGCTCCAAGTTATAATGAATCAGGCGATCATCACGGATACCTCGCAAGTTGTCAATTTTTTCTTCTGCAATTTTGAACAATCGCTTAAATTTCATGCAATTATTCCGGCATAAGCGTTGTGTGCTGTGTCAGATACCTGCATCCGGAAATATTTGCGCAGCTTGCCTGGCGGATCTTCCAAGACTGGCGCAAACGCACTGCCCTTCCTGCCTGCTACCCATGGCTTCCCCGCAGATTTGCGGAACCTGTTTGCGCAAACCACCCGTTTGGAATCGCGCCAAAGCTGCCTTGCGTTATACCTATCCGGTGGATGCGCTGGTACAGGCCCTGAAATACCGCACCGATTTGTCATTAGCTCCCATACTGGCTGATTTGCTGCTGACAGAATTACAGGAAGACGATCTGCCTGATTACATTATTCCGGTGCCCCTGCACCCGGAGAGGCTGCGAGATCGAGGATTCAACCAGGCACTGGAAATCAGCCGTTATCTGTGCAGAAAAACGGGATGTAAACTATTGCCCGCTGCTTGTATACGTACACGCAGTACGCCTTCACAAACCCAGATTCCCTGGAAAAAACGGAAACAGAACGTTCGCAATGCGTTTACCTGTGCACAAGACTTTTCCGGAAAACACGTAGCGATCGTGGATGATGTGATGACCAGCGGCGCCACCCTGAACGAACTGGCCAGGATCATTCTGCGCCACGGTGCGAGCAGCGTGAGTGCCTGGGCTGTTGCCCGGGCATTTCCAGGCACGCTACCTGCAAACAACACAGCCGGACATTCATTCAACCCGACAAACTAAGCAAACATGCTGCAAGTTATTCTTCATCAACCGGAAATCCCCCCCAACACCGGCAACATCATTCGCCTGTGCGCCAACACCGGTGCACAGCTGCATCTAATCAAACCATTGGGATTCAATTTAAGTGACCGGCAGTTGAAGCGTGCCGGACTGGATTATCACGAATGGACTCGCCTCACCGTACACGATGACCTGCCATCCTGCCTGAATCACATGAACAGCTGCCGCATTTTCGCGGTGACCACCCGGGCAACGCAACATTACAACCAGATAGATTATGTGGCTGATGATGTCTTTTTATTTGGCTCTGAAACTTGTGGACTTCCCCCATCGGTGATGGAGCAATTTCCTCAGGATCGCCGCATCCGCATTCCCATGATTCCCGCCTCACGCAGCCTGAATCTCTCCAACTCCGTTGCTGTTGTTATTTACGAAGCCTGGCGACAAACCGGATTTAATGCGGGAATTTGATTACCACCATTGGTAATCAGACACCTCCGTACAAATATCACATAACCTGACCTCAACCAGATCCTGGATCTTTTTGCCAGCGTTTTCACTCATCATCTTCGGGCATGGGCAATAACACTGCATTTAGAATTCTGAAAGGCTGATCCGTTTTAGAAGCTGTTCCGGGCACATTTTCGTGCGGCAGGATGGGTTCAATCCAGGCAATGCGGGTACCTCCCACCTTGGTGGTTTCGGGCACCATGGCGAGCGGACGTGATTGCGGCCCCGGTATCACGATGTCCCATTCCTTGCGCGTATCGAGTTCGATGAGCTTGAATCCGAAGTCCCCTGGATACAGCAGCCAGCCGTTACCCGCATCGAATACGGCTTGCGTCAGCTCCCAGCCACCCCAGCTGATCAGGTAAGGTTGGGCACCTGGTTTATTTTCCTGTGTCAGCAGCTCCATCGTGCCGTGAGCGCGATCGGCTACCCAGACCAGATGCTTGGCGTTGCCCCAGACGGCATTGGGTACGACGGCGTCCTGCTCCTCCTCGGGCAGCACGTCGATACTGATTTGTTTTTCCTGTTCGGCTTTATCCAGCGGCGCCTTGATCGCGGGCGTTTCGCTGATCAGTCGGCCGGTGCGGTCGCTCGGCGCCGCGGCATAGGTCGCACGCGTATGCTGCTCGCCCTTGCCGCCCCACAACCAGGTACGCACGTAGAGCGTGTTATCTCTATCCCAAGCCAGCGTGTCGATGCGCATTACTTCATTATCCGTGCCTGGCACGCGTCCGGAAGGGTTGGGGGTGACCGCCACGCCATTTGTCATGCCAGCATGGTAAAGCCAGACCTGGTTGGCGCCGAGCGTATCCGCGCCGTAGTCATCCGGCAGCAGCAGCGCCAGATGCAAGGAATCGGGTGAAAGTGAACCGCCAAACAGACTGCGATCTTCTGCCTGCCAGTCCGGGCGTGCAAGTGCAATGTCTTTTATCGCAGTTTCCGTCACGCCGCGCGCCCACCAGTTCGGTGCAGCACCAATCAATCCCTCGCGCTGTTTATGATAACTTTCCAACAGACAATGATACGCTGCGTTACCTGCTTCTTTTTGCAGCGCTTTCAGGCTGCGCTTTCCCACGCATTGTTGGTCACGCTCTCTGATCCAGCGTCGCTGGTCGTTCTGCAACGTCTGGCGAGATTCCGGATTAGCAACGTTCAGCGCTGCTCTGTAGCTGCGCGCCAGCGCCAAATCCTGCCAGCGCAGTACAGCGGAACCGCAGATAAACTGATCCACCGGGCGCGTTGCTTTTTTGCAGTCGAAGCTGGCGGGCACGCCGCGCGAAGACAGGCGCATGGAATCTCGTGCAAAGCCGCTGCAGGCTTCAAGAAATTCCGCTACTGCCTGATCCTGGCCGTCACGAGGAAAGTTCTTGGAGATTTTGTACGGTATTATTTTAATATTCAGCGGCATGCTACTGCGCAGTGCGCTTTCGGCTGCCTTATTCAGCGGATGGTGAAATTCAACGCGCCAGCCCCCGGCGTTGGGATCTTCCTGCACAGTCGTGTCGCTTATAAGCTCCATCTTTCCGCCGGTCAGTGATACTGCGACAGCTTCACCCTGCCGCAATTTATCACTAAAAAAATAGAAGTTTCCAGAAATATCGGGATTGCCCACCTGGCACTGAAAACCGATCTCAAATTCCGCAATTTCAGGCTCACCGTAAGTCAGCCAGGCACTATCTGATTCGACCGAAACAGTCCAGCGTGGCGTATTCTGCGCCGGGGAATGTACCGGGTAAGTGAGCAGCAGCGGCAAAAATGCTACAACAAAGCAGAGTTTTGCGAATCCGTGAGTCTTGCTGGTCAGTTGCCGCATTTTTACACCTCATCATATTATTTATACGTCATTAAATAACTTTAAAATAGAGCACGGGCAACTATATGTCACTTCCTCAAAAACAAGGACAAGATGAAAAACAAAATTACTATTGTATTTCTGCAATTATTTTTAGTTCTCGCACTTGACAGCAATAATGCATCAGCCAGAGGCGCGGCATCGCTGGTTCAGGATACTTCTGCAGCCGGTTGCATCGCGCTCAAAGACTGGCAGGCTGCCGGTCACGGTACGCTCGATATCAAAATCGATCCCTGGGAAGAAAAAGATGCGCTTATTCCAGATCAGTATCTGTGGGTCGTGCGTTTTTCATTGACCCGGGACGGCAAGACCTATCAGGGCGAAATCACGCCGCCGTACTACGACCCCGCTGCCATTACCATTGAAGATGAGGATTTTCCGGATTGGACACAAGTCTGCCTGGATCACGTTTTTGTGGTCAATACACCGGCCGAACGCGGCGGCCATCTGATCGTCGCCAACCAGTATCAGGACAAGTTGATCATGGCCCAATATCCATACTTCAGCGGCGATGAGGACACCGCGCTGGTGCGCTTTATCAACGGCGCCATCAACGTCGGCAATTCAGCCAGTCCCGACGCGCCGGGCTGGAATCTGGTGGAAGAAACCAATTCGGAATCGCCCACACCACACGCCTATGTGGCCGAGGCGGTAAACTGTGAAACGGAAGACAAAATGGGATACACCTTCGTCCACATGCTGATTGACGCGGCGGGCAACGTATATGCGCTGGAATATCTGTCCGTCATGCCTGGCGGCACTTCCTGCACGGTAAGCGCCGCACGCGACGATGCGCTGGAGGATCCCTATTTGAGAACGATCTGGAGCGATGAAGGCGGCCATACCAACATCGTCTGGCCCTCCGATGAAGAATACCCTTCCACGGTCATCATCACGCATAAGGGCGATCTTTACACCGTCGATGCAAAGCGGGCATTAAACAGCCTGTTTTGCGGCCAAAGCTCGCAACTGGCGAACATCATTACACTACGACGCGGCAACCCCGCCTGCGAACACGTGCAGTGGCCAGGAGAAGATTAAGCTCGTGAACTATCATAAACAGTGACGCAAGGCGTACACTGCAGATATGTGCATTTAACCGGGAGAAACAGATCCGATCACAGGCATTCGGTCTGCGACGATAATTCGGACAAAGAAATGAATCTGCCTTTTTATACCATCGGGCACTCTACCCGCAC
>JACTML010000074.1 GCA_014584635.1 Nitrosomonas eutropha
CGATGCGACAATATGTCACATTGACGCGCCTTCAATCTAAATAGCATCCTTATTTATATTGATAATTGATTCTTAATAAAAATAAGGGAGAAAATTTTCATGAAGGTCCAGAGCAAAAATAATGTATATGTCATTTACAAACCGATTCCTACAACAGATATTTTTATTAACCATCCCCAATGGAAATGGTCTGTTTATCTATTGCTCTGGGCAGCAACCTCTCCTTCAATCGCACAACAAACCTTACCTGAAGAATCTGTACAATTTGATGCCATTAGCGTCACGGCAACACGTGAGGCACGCACCACCAAGGAAGTACCGCAATCGATCAGTGTAGTAGATGAAAAACGCATAGAAGATGTACGCATGTTCAGCATCAAAGATGCTATTCAAGGACAGGTACCGGGATTGCGTATCGAGAGTAACAGCAACTCTTATGATGCCAAAATTTCAATTCGTGGCGCAGGCTTGAAAGCACAATACGGTGTGCGTGAGATTAACTTGTTACGCGATGGGGTACCCATACTTGATCCGGACAGTTTTGGCAGACTCGATTTTGTTGACACCGATGATATCGAACGCATCGAAGTGACCCGTGGGCCAGGCGATCTTTATAGTGCAGGCACAGCTGGAGGTACCATTCATATTATTTCTCGCTCTGCTTTTGATGAACGACACAACACTATTCGCGGTGGCGTTGGCAACTGGGGAACACACAATTTACACACTCGATTTGGCAAAGTTTTTGATGAGCATGCTTTTTCTCTTACTTTTTCAAAACGCTATACCAATAACAAATGGCGGCAGCAAAATCGCTTTAGCAGTACCAACATCGGACTGAAACACGGGTGGCAATTAGGAGAATCCAGTCTGCTTGAATCTGAAGTCACCTACAACGACGTCAAACTAAATTTACCCGGTTCACTTAATCGAGAACAATACGCACGCTATCGCGCCACTGGCAAAGCTCTTGAAACACAAGATCCCTGGAAGAATTCAGCACGTGATTCCAAAATATTATTCATAAACAGCCGTCTGGAACATCGCATGGGAGATTGGCTTTTCAAACCGCGCATCTACTACAACCAATGGAAACACTTTCACCCAATTACTGGACAAATTAACGATACCGAAGGCTGGGAACGAAATTTCGGCCTGGATCTTGAAGGAATTTATACCCATTCTCTGTTCGGCATACCTGGTTCAATGGTGATTGGCGGCACCTGGCGCCGCAGCTGGAATGAGAATTCATTACAGTATGCTTATGCTGATGTGTTAACTGTACCAGGCACTGGTCGCATCATATCCACCTTATCTGATCGCAAAGGGCAGCTTAATTCACGCACTCACTTTACCAATGATTTGTGGGGAATCTATTTTCTGGAAAGCCTTTCTCCCACGGATCGTTTAACGGTCGATCTGCAAATGCGTTTTGATCAAATCAGCTTCGATATCAAACGGAACGAATTTCAAAGCTACGACTACGCACGAGGAAACTACGCACCAGGACGCGGGCTGGTCAAAGTGAAGGAAGACTATGACCTGTTTGCTCCCAAAGCGGCAGTAACTTACCGCGCCACAGATCAAATTAATGCATACGTATCGGTTGCACATGCCAACCAAGTGCCCGCAGATGGTGAAATTCAAAATGCGGTCGAATTTGGGCGTACCCTGAAAGCATCTGGTCATCTTAATTACGAAGCCGGTTTCAAGGGGCGCGGCCGGAACTGGTCGTTTGATCTGACCGGCTATCACACCGATGTCAGCAACGAAATCATTTCCTTTGTACAAAATCTGCAAACACTGTATGCCAATGCAGGCAAAACCAGTAAAAACGGGTTCGAATTTTTTGGTAATTACGCCTTTACGTCCGGATTCGAAGTGGGCGCCAGCTACACTTACACAGATCTGAAATTCAACAAGCTGACCGAGCCTTTAACAGTGATTGATCCCGTTACTAATCAGCGCACCACAATCAATGCCAACCGTTCTGGCAATCAGGTTCCACGCTTTCCGGAACATATGTATTTTGTTTATACGACGTATCGTCATCCCAGTGGCTGGCATGGCCGAATCGAAACACGCGGACAAAGTGATTATTTCACTGATAACGCAAATACTGAACGACATGGCGGCTACCATTTTCTCACCAACCTGACCGTTGGTTATGACCTAAAACATTGGGGACTGACATTTAATGTGCAAAATCTATTTGATAAACGCTATGCGGTCGATGTTAACAAGGATGCCAGCGGTTCTCGCATCAGTTTCACACCCGGTATGCCTCGAACATTCATGGGATATCTCGCCTACAAATTTTAATTATCTTATTGCGCACTGCCTCGTCTGAATAAGCATACGTAAATTGCCGATGCGGCAATTTGTCACATTGATATTAATTTATACAACGCTAATAATTATCGTTCGCGTTATATTATCTGATTGGAGGATTCCTGATGAAGTTTTACCAAACACTGGTATTCGGGCTGCTAATCTGCCTGGCATCGTCAATTGCCACAGCAGCAAAGGTGGCGATATTGAGTACCAGTTTTGTACTTGAACACAAATTCAAACTGATGGAATCCATCGCACAAGATCAGGCGCTGGAGTTAGCGTGGACACAAGTTGATCGAGAAGGAGAAGCAGGCGTAAAACGAGTACTCGACAATGCAGATTTCATTATCATTGATGCACCAAACGATGAATCCATGTCACAAGTTGAACAAATCGCAGGGGAACAGTTACATGCTTTGACTATCCCTACACTCAGTGTCCATCGCTTCAATCCATCATTACGCATGCAGGCACAGCATCTAGATAAGGAGCAGGCACAACAACTGTTTACCTACTACGTTAGCGGGATGCGCGTGAACCGAGAGCGCATGATGCAATATCTAAAAGCCTGGTTCGCGGGCGAAGATATCTCAGCTGTTGCACCACCAGTTGAACTCCCTAATGGCGGTATTTATCATCCGGATGCTGAACAGGCAATATTTGCTTCTTTGCCTGAATATCTGGATTGGTGGCAACAACATCGGCAAAACTGGCAGGATACACCAATCATCGGCATGGAAACTGCCAGCAGTTATCTGAGCGACGGACAAACTCGCCAATTGGATGAAACCATCTCAGCAATCGAACGTGCAGGTGGAATGCCACTGGTTTTCTATCGAGGCAGTCGTCCTCGCCCCGATTCAGCCACTCGTTCGCCTGCACAAAACGAGCAACAGCAGACACGCGATCAACCTGATGGGAAAAAACCGGAAAACATCGGGATAACTGTGCAAACCATCGGTACGCTGGATGACAGCGGTTTTCCCAATCCTGCGACACAATCAATGCATGTGGTCGATGAACCGTTGATCATGCTCGACGGCAAAACCATCTTGCATGTCTTGATGGTTAATACGTTTCTTGGCATTAATCCGGATGGGCGCAAAGCCTGGTTTCAGGCGCTTGATATTCCCGTGATCAATTTCATGCAATATCGCAATGGCAATCGTGCAGATTACGCTGCGGATAAGGCAGGTGTCAGCAGTTTCATGCTGCCTTTCATGCTGACTGTTGCTGAATATATTGGATTGCAAGACCCGGTATTGGTCACCACCAATGAAGCGGGTGAACTGACCGCAATACCGGAGCAAATGGAGTTGCTGGTTGGCAAGCTGGTCAATCTGGCTCAATTGGCAATGTTACCTAATGCTGAAAAAAATGTGGCGCTGCTATTTTGGAATCACCCGCCAGGAGAACATAATCAGGGTGCCTCCAATTTGAATGTACCACGCTCAATTGCCCATTTGGTCGAACATCTGCGCGCAGCTGATTATGCATTCGACAGTGCCAGTGAAGAACAGATCATCGCTGCTGTTGGCGAAATGTTGCGGCCAGTCTACCGCAAAGATTCTCTGCCAGGTCTGATGCAAACACCCCATTGGGATTTTTTGCCACTGACTGACTATCTTGAATGGTTCGCGACCCTTCCCGCTGCGGTGCGTGAGCAAATAGACGCCTACTGGGGCGAAGCAAAGAAAAGCCCATGGGTGGCACAGCGTGAAGATGGTACAACGGGCTTTGTAATACCACGCCTCAAATTAGGGCAGTTGGTTGTATTACCTCAGCCCCCACGTGGAGAAATTGCCATTGAAAACACCGAAGAAAAACTGTTTCATGATACAAAAATTCCAACCAATCACTTTTATCTGGCAACTTATTTGTGGCTGCGCACACAGCAACCTGCACACGCTATTATCCATTTTGGAACCCACGGCTCGCAGGAGTGGACACCCGGCAAAGAAAGGGGACTATGGGCTTTTGATGATCCGAATCTGCTGGTGGGCAACACACCTGTCATCTATCCATACATCATCGATAATATTGCAGAAGCCGTGCACGTTAAACGCCGTGGCCGCGGAGTAATCATCAGCCATCAGACCCCTCCATTTTCTCCTGCCGGGCTATCCGAAGATTTTGCCCAAATCAATGACGCAATTCATGAATACGAATCGCTCGATGAAGGATTGGTAAAGGAAAATACCCGCAAGCAAATCATAGAGCTGGTAGTAAAAATGAATATCCATCAGGATATGGACTGGAAAGTAGCCGACCTGGAACGCGATTTTCCTGAATTTTTGCGGGAGATTGAGGATTATCTGGAACATCTGGCTATCGCTCAGCAACCGCTGGGGCTGCATGTGCTGGGGCAAGATATGGAACGCGCACACATGACCAGCACCATCATGCAGATGCTGGGACAACCACTTTACACTGCTCTCGGTTTCGAGAATGCCGGAGAAATATTTACGGGGGACTACCAACAGATACAGGCTTCTGCACCTTATCGCTTTGTCGATGAATGGGTGCTGAGCGACAAACCGCTGGATACACTGGATGACAAGGCGCTGGCTGAACTGGCCAAACATGGTCGTTCACTTGCTGCCACCTTCAGCACCGCCAACGAGATTGAATCGATACTGCGTGCATTGTCCGCTCGCTGGATCGATCCATCTTATGGTGGCGATCCTATTCGTAATCCGGATGCCTTGCCAACAGGGCGCAACATGTACGGTTTTGATCCTTCACGCGTACCTACTCGCGCTGCGTACGAGGCAGGCAAAGAGGCGCTGCAACATCTAATTTTGACTTATCAGACAACGCACGATGGACAATTCCCGGATAAACTGGCTTTCTCATTGTGGAGTACAGAAACCATGCGCCACCTGGGCATGCTGGAAGCGCAAATCCTGTATGCCATGGGAGTACGTCCGGTCTGGGATGAAGGGGGACGCGTCACGGGAGTGGAAAAAATTTCACTGGCCGAACTGGGACGCCCGCGCGTCGATCCAGTGATATCAATCACCGGCTTGTATCGTGATCAATTTCCCAATGTCATGGAACGCCTCAACGAAGCAATCATGCTGCTGGCCGAAGATGAAGATGAACCATTAGAGCAAAATCATGTGCGCGCCAATAGTCTGCAGATTATTGCCGCCATGCTCGCACGGGGTTTATCCGAAAAAGATGCCAGCACAGTCGCACACACCCGTATTTTCGGTAGTGAAAGCGGCAATTACGGCACGGGTCTAACCGATGCAACATTGGCCTCCGATCAATGGGAGGAAGGCGATGGCAAGCTAGAACAACAGTATCTGTCCAGCATGTCCTGGATGTATGGCCCGGATACCACCAGCTGGAGCAAGAAAATCACGACCAGTGACAACAACGAGATCAATGCCTACGCCGAACACTTGCAGGGCACGCGTGCGGTGGTGTTTTCCCGTTCATCCAATTTGCATGGCTTGCTCGATACCGATCACCCATTTGAATATCTGGGAGGCATTTCCATGGCCGTTCGTCATCTCGATGGCACAGCCCCCCAGTTGTATATCTCCAATATGCGTGATCCGAGTCGGGCACAACTGGAAGCCGCTGACAAATTCCTGGCAACCGAGCTGCGATCGGTTTATCAACATCCAAACTGGATCAAGGAAATGGTAAAGGAAGGCTATAGCGGTACCTTGCAATTGCTCAACACGATCAATAATTTTTGGGGCTGGCAAGTCATGGATCGCAACATTGTCAGAGATGACCAGTGGCAATCTTTTCATGAAATCTATGTAAATGATCGCTATCAGCTTGGTCTGCGCGAGTGGTTCGAAACTTATCAGCCCGCCGCATTGGCACAAATTGCAGAACGCATGCTGGAAGCCATCCGGAAAGATTATTGGCAAGCCAGTGAACAAACTGTTCAGGAGCTGGTAAACATTTATACGCAACTGGTACAACAACATGATATCCATACCAGCAATGCAACCTTCAAGGCTTATGTGCAAGAACTGGCCACCAATTTTGGTATCAATTCGCCAAGCAATAAACCAGCAGAATCAGCAACTGTTGCACAACCTGATGTCGAACCAGTGGAATCTGCCAAACAAATAGACGAAACCACCGAAAATATTCGTGGCCAGCAAATGAGTGAGGTTTCTCCAACCGAAGAAACCATACAACTGGTATGGGCCTATGCGTGGCTACTCATTTTAATCATATTCAGCGGATTTTTGTGGCAAGCCTGGCGTACGCGAAGCGAGGCACGCAAATCGCTATCTGGACAAGCATAACAGCCATGTTGATGTTGATTTCGATCTCCTCTTCATTCGAACACAAAAGGTAATTATCAATGAATATTATTGAATCATTTTTATACGAAATTTCCCGTTTTTTTCTGACCCCGGTCCTGATCATATTGTGCATTTTGTTCATATATGCATTATTCATATTCGGCGCATTGTTATTTGATCTCATTTGGCGTTCGCTGCACTGGTCAGTCAGACAACCGCTGCGACGCTACTGTCAGCTACACCCACAAGCCAATACAGAGGCAATAGAACTTTATCTGCTCAAGTTGCTGGAACCTTTGCGTATTACTAGCCGCGTCACGCCAATGCTGGGGCTGGTTGCGACCATGATCCCAATGGGACCAGCTCTGGTCGCTGTGGCTGCGGGAAATACCCAGGAAATTGCAGAAAATCTGATCGTGGCATTTTCAGCAGTAATTGTTGCGCTGATAACTGCCTCTATCAGCTACGTCGCTCTTTCCATGCGGCGTCGCTGGCTGCTGACTGAACTGAACACTTTGTCCGACAGCAATCAACAAACAGCTTCCACTATTGATAAAGAAAGTGCACATACATAACTATTCAATTGGAGAAATATATGGCTGATCGACTCTTGACCCGTATCTTAGATGATGAAGACGGGGATGATCCAATTCTGTCAGTAGTTAATATTATTGACGTATTTCTGGTTATTATTGCTGTTTTGCTGATTGTAATACTTGAAAACCCGCTCAATCCTTTTGCCGCTCAAGATATGATCGTTATCCGCAACCCTGGTACGCCACAGATGGAAATGATCGTGCGCAAAGGGGAAGAAATGCAGCACTATAAAAGTACAGGAGAAATTGGAGAAGGAGAAGGAACTCGGGCTGGCATTGCTTATCGGTTAAAAGATGGCACTATGATTTATGTACCCGAGGGAGACAATATAATTGAAGGGGCTGTAGTAGATAAGCACTAAATATCAGCCCACTCCTTTAGTGTTTTCAGTTGTTGTTTTGGGGGTTCCGTAATTAAATCTGAACTCGCATTCCTTAAGGAATAGCGGAACGATTCTTTTTTGGAATTCCATTATATTTTCTTAACACACGCTTGGCCTGATTCCAGAAGTTCTCAATGCCATTGATGTGGTTTTTTCCTTTCGCAAACAAGGCGCTGTGATTGATACGTTCATGATAAAAGTTACTCACATCCAGTGCATTGTAACTTCGGTAGCAATCTGTATACACAATGCTGTCTGGCGCTATCTTTCTGGCTATCAGCGGCATTAGTGTTTCTGTTTTGGTGTTATGCACGACCTTCGTATACACATTGCCGCTGCGTTTCAATATACCAAAGACTGCAACCTTACCCGCAGCCCCTCGACCACGTTTTCCCTTGCGAGCACCACCGAAATAACTCTCATCCAACTCAACCGCGCCATCAAATACTTCATGCTTTTTTTGCTCCAGATGATAGGTAATTACCTTTCGCAATTTGCGGTAAAACAGCGCTGCACTGTTGGGTTGAATCCCTGTCAAATCAGCAGCTGATCGGGCAGTCACTTCCAGAACAAAATATTCAAACAGCCTTAACTGGTGTTTTCTTAATAACTTACAATGAGTTATCTTCATCCAATAAGCTTATCATTCAAGCTTATCTACTACAGCCCCTAATTGAATCTTCTGCAAACCAAATGCAATAATTTTTGTACCATGACCGCCGTGATGATCAATTTGTTTTCCGGGAAGGAGATTGGCTGACAACATCAACCGCAAACAGGGTTGATAGTGCATTCGTGTGGGTCGCAATATGCTGGCTGACAATATTGTTAACTTTTAAAAACACATGGCTTTATCAGCAGCCTTAGTATTTCTGTCGTGAGATGCATTCATCCAGAAGAATAAAATCCCCTATGCCAGTAGTGCACTGTTCTGGCCAGGTAAAACCGGATACCAGTCAAGAAAGAATAGCTTAATCACTTCTGAAAAACTTCCTCTGCTGATCATTGTTTTGGAAGACAATTGGATTATGTTCACTAGAGTGTGTTGACGATTGTAGATAAGCGATTGAAATAAAATAGCAAATTCGTAATATTCAAGTTCTCACACAAAAATAGAACGTGTTTGCAATGCCCCGATTGATGCTCGCGAACGAGCACTGGTCGAAGCTGAGGAAGATCTTGCGCTATGACAGCAAAGCGATCCGCGAACAGATTGCAAAGAAGGAAGCAAAAACGGTGATTCCACGCAAATTCAACTCGGTCATTGGCAATGCTGATATGGATTGGGCCTTGTACCGCTATCGTCATCTGGTTGAAAACGCGTTTGTCAGCTTGAAGCGGTTTCGGGCACTGGCCACACGCTACGACAAACTGCAAAGAAATTACGAAAGCATGGTGGCCATGGCCTGTGGATTTTTATAGCTACCCATGTGATGAAACGTCAATAGCTCCTAATCCGCAATAAAGACATGCGGGTGAATTTCAGACGCTGAATTCCTGTTTTTTTGGATCAGCCGTATATTTCAGACGCTGAATTCCTGTTTTTTTGGATCAGCCGTATTTTTTGCGGTTACGGCGACGGCGGCTATGCGCGCGCCGGGCTTCTTCCTCGGTCAGAGGTGTTTTTTTGCCGGCATAGGGATTGTGTCCGGTTCTGAACTCTACCCGCAGTGGTGTACCCTTTAGTTTGAATGCTTCCCTGAGGGCATTTTCCAGATAACGGCGATAGGTTTTGGGAACATGCTCCAGCATGGAGCCATGAACGATGATCAGCGGAGGGTTTTCTCCACCCTGATGTGCGTAGCGTAATTTAGGCCGTGACATTCCGCCGCGTGGTGGTTGTTGTCTGGCAACGGCAGCCAGCATGGCACGTGTCAGTCTGGGTGTGGGAATATGCGCCATGGCTGCAGCGTAAGCCTGATCCACTGAGGGCATCAGCGCTTTTATGCCACTGCCGTACAAGGCAGAAATATAATGCAGGTTGGCAAAATTCAGGAACGCGAGTTTACGCTCGAATTCCCGTTTGATGATATCGCGCTGATAATCATCCATCCCGTCCCACTTGTTGATTGCAATGACTAGCGCACGACCGGTTTCCAGTATAAAGCCGGCAATATGCGCATCCTGTTCAGAGATACCGCTTTGCGCATCCAGTACCAGGATGACCACGTTGGCCGCTTCGATCGATTGCAGGGTTTTGACGACTGAAAATTTTTCCACAGTCTCCCAGACTTTGCCTGATCGACGTAAACCTGCTGTATCAATCAGGGTATAGCGGCGTGCGCCATATTCAAAATCAATATAAATGCTGTCCCGGGTCGTACCTGGCTGATCAAAGGCAATCATGCGCTCTTCACCCAGAAGCGCATTGATCAGGGTGGATTTGCCCACATTAGGGCGGCCGGCGATAGCAATAACAGGAGGCTTTTCCTGATCAGATTCAGTTTCGGTGGCTTCCGTATACGGATAAGTTTCCAGTGCAAAATCAATCAGCTCACCAAGATGTTCTCCGTGCAAAGCAGAAACAGTGCAAGGCGTGCCCAGCCCCAGCTCATGAAATTCTGCTGTTACCGATGAATAAGACATGCCTTCGGTTTTGTTGACCACCAGAATAAGTTTTCGGCCGGTTTTGCGCAGTTGTTCTGCAATGATTCTGTCTTGTGAAGCCAGTCCTTGACGACCGTCAACAATAAACAGCACAACATCAGCCTCATCTACCGCCTGCAGTGTTTGTTTGGCCATGGCATGCAAAATACCTTCTCTGACAACCGGCTCAAAGCCACCAGTATCCACCACGAGATAAGGTTTCAACCCCAGTTTTCCCTGGCCATAATGACGATCCCGCGTCAAACCGGGAATATCGGCCACAATCGCGTCACGGCTGCGGGTCAAACGGTTGAATAGCGTCGATTTTCCGACATTTGGACGCCCAACCAGTACGAGAGTGGGTTTCATAGTAATAGGGATAGGAAAAATGCTGTATCCGGACAGTAGAAAATCCGGTTTATTGCAGAGAGAAAGCGAAAACTCCGCCTTTTAGTGTTTGCACAACAAAGCCATCCGGCAGATATTCGGCACGTGACAAAATCATGCTTCCATCAGTGGGAGAACGGGCAATGAGCGAGCCATCCTGGCGATTAATCAGCGTGACAAACCCCTGATCATCGCCAATGACCAACCGGTTCCCTCTCACGATCATTAAACCGGAAAGTTTTCGGCTGCCCAGTTTGCCACGTTTCCAGACAGTCGTGCCGCTGCTTTTATCATAAGCAGTAACCGTTCCGTGTTCCTCACTTATGTATACGTGATGGTTGTCAGTCACCATGCCCATGCTGCTTGATGCATCTCTTGCCCAGATCTGGCTGCCGCTGGAAATTTCAAAACAGGCAGCCCGCCCGCGATA
>JACTML010000019.1 GCA_014584635.1 Nitrosomonas eutropha
GGTCAGCAGATCGTTGAGATCATTTGCGATCAAATCGATTACGTTTTCATCAAGCGCCTCCGCAGCCGTCAGACTGACGCCTTCCCGTACCGCCCGTTCAGCCCAGTCTGCATTACGTCCACGCATCCGGGCGAGCCCGCGAATATAAGCAGCCGCATCATTAACGATTTTTGTCGTCATGGCGTCTTGTGTATCCGGCGAGCTGATTGCGTCGTATCCGGGTTTACGATCAGGTGTTTTTATCTCTTGGGATTGAGCGCCTGTTTTCACGGGAGTGGCTGCCCCCAGATTAGTTGCCGGCGCCATAGCCGCAATATGGCTGGCGTAAAGAATATAAGTGCCGGCACTGGCTGCGCGTGCGCCGCCGGGCGCAACAAAACTGACCACAGGAACAGGGGAGGCGATGATTTCCTGAATTATCCTGCGCATGGACAGATCCAGCCCGCCAGGCGTATCAATCTGCAGAATGATGATTTGCGCCTGTTGCTCAGCTGCCCGGGCTAATCCCCGATGAATATAGTCATACATGGCCGGGCTGATTGCTCCGTTAACATCCAGCCAGACAGCTTTGCCATTGGCTGCGTTTCTGGCGACATCAGGTGTTTGTGCGAACAGCGTACTCATCCACAGAAAAACAGCCAGCAGCAGGCCATATTGTATCCACCAGACCTTTGCTGACTTGGTGATACGCATGGGTATTTACTTATTCCGACAGCCAGCGGTGCCGCACAGAATCACGATTCAGGGCAAGCCATTGCAATGCAATAATAGCGCTGGCAGAACTGATCCGGCCAGTGTTCAGTAACCTGATAGCTTCATTCAAAGGTGTGATATGTACCTTGATGTCTTCATCTTCTTCGCCATTGCCATGGACACTGCCTGTGCTGATTGTCTGCATATCAATCTGGCCGCAAAACAGCATGATTCGCTCAGTAGTTCCGCCGGGGCTGACCAGGTAATCGTACAGCGGAATAAGATTGCTGATCTGGCAACCTGCCTCTTCCACGGATTCCCGAACTACCACCTGCTCGGGCGTTTCGTTGGCTTCGATCACACCTGCTACGATTTCCAGTAGCCAGGGCGTGCCAGGTGCAAAAACAGCACCCGCCCGAAACTGTTCAATCAGCAGGATTTCGTCCGTGTGGGGATCATAAGGCAATACTGCCGCCGCATTCCCCCGTTCGAATATTTCGCGTGTGATGGAGCGGCTCCACTCACCGTTGAATTTCTGATGGCGTAACCGATATTGTTCCAGACGAAAAAATCCCTGATAACAGACGATTTTTTCCTGTATTTCGAAATCCATTTTCATAGATAGGTGTTCAGCTGATTTTTTTAGAACAACGGTATCCAGCCCTGAGCAGTTTTTTGAACGGCTGGCAGAAATGATCAGTATTTACTTTGGGGATGAACAAACCTGCTCCAACAGACTGATTGTAGCCGGAACAGGTTTGTTGTTTACTGTTGGGTAACAGGTTTTCTAGTGTTTCAGATCAGCGGTTTGCTGAATACCGGACAACAGCCAGGCAGAATCAGATGCAGCCAGATCTTTTTCCACGTGCCAGATTTCATCAAACGATTCCAGTGGCAGTAAAGCTGCATTCACATGGGTTACATCCGTTTGTTGGGAAGCATTGCCACGTTCGGTAATCTGTTTGCTGATTTCGGCAAACAGTTCCGGGGTTGTAAATGCGCGGATTTCCTCCAGATCACCGGAATCGTGCGCCAGCTGTAACGTAATAAACGAACCTTTGGCATTTTTGAGGAAAGAATCCACATCAAAACCGGCAGGAATATCGATCGTATCCGTGGAAGATTGATTGCCATACCCGGCGGAGGCTCCTCCTGCGGGAGCTGTATCTTGCTGGGGAAAGGGCACGCCCCCCCCTCCCATGCTGTGCCCGGCGCTTGCACCGGAATATTGCATGGGCCGTACTGCTTGTCCGCCTCCGGCAGATCTGCGCATCATACGCATTCCAAAGAATATGGCCGCTGCTATCCCTGCCAATACCAGAATATCCATCATATTGATTCCGTCAAAAGCGCCGCCCATCAACAGCGATGCCAGTAATCCGCCGGCAGCCAGTCCGGCCAGCGGTCCCAGCCATTTATTGCCCCCTGCTGCGGAAGCAGGTGCTGCAGTTTGTCCAGAGCGTTGTGCCTGCTGGGAGGTGGATGATTGTTGCTGCTGCCGATTAAGATTGAGTGATTGACGCTGTTTGCCGAAACTGCTGCCTCCTCCAATGCGCCGAGCTTCAGCATCCAGCGCGGTCAGGCTAAAGGCGAGCAAAGCCAAAGTCAGAAATGTTAATATTCGCATTATGCTTATCTCCATGAATCAAAAATGTAATTTAAGGGTTGAGTATAGCATCAACCCTAATCGCACTGGACTGCCAGAGAGGTGTAAAAGTTCATGATTGCAAGCATGACAGGCTATGCTGCCGTTTCTGCAGAAACACCACAAGGATCGCTCGCGATTGAGCTGCGTTCGGTAAACAATCGCTATCTCGATTTGCAATTCAGATTGCCGGATGAGCTGCGTGTGCTGGAGCCGGAAATGCGAGATTTTCTGGGCACAGGAATAACACGAGGAAAAGTGGATTGTCGCCTTGCTTTTTCAGCTTATCCGGGTGGTTCCTGCCAGCAGCAGCGACTTAATCACGATCTGCTGAATGATTTGCTGGCAATGAATCATGCCGTCAAATCAGTTTTCCCTGCGGCGAATGATCTTTCCGTTGCTGAAATTCTGCGCTGGCCCGGCGTGCTCGATAGCGACCGGATCTCAGTGGATGAACTGCGTACTCCCTGCATGG
>JACTML010000198.1 GCA_014584635.1 Nitrosomonas eutropha
TATGATGGATGTATTCTGAGCGGGGCTGATATTATTCGTTTTCGCCATAATGATGCGGCTGATCTTGAAAAACGCCTTCGCAGGCTTGGCGATCGCAGTCAAAATACACTAATTGTTATTGAAGGTATTTACAGCATGCTGGGGGATCAGGCACCTTTGACTGAGATCGTGCAGCTAAAAAATGCTTTTCAGAGCACTTTGCTGCTTGATGAAGCACATTCGCTCGGTGTTCTTGGAGAAACCGGGCAAGGGTTGGTAGAAAAAACCGGAATGATGAATGGAGTTGATTTCATAACCGGGACGTTTAGTAAAAGCCTGTGTGGGATCGGTGGGTTTTGTGTCAGTAATCACCCTCAGCTTAACCAGCTCCGGTATGTAAGCCATCCTTATATATTTACAGCATCACCTTCTCCAGCAACAATTGCATCTACGCGTGCTGCCTTGCAGCTGTTGCGTCATGGTCATTCATTGCGTGAACAGTTATGGCGCAATGCCCATCAGCTTTATTCCTGCCTTAAAGAAACCGGCTATTCTCTTGGTCCGGAACCTGGTCCCATAGTGGCTGTTTTGCTTGATAGTCCCCATCAGGCATTAACCTTGTGGAATGGATTAATGGAGCATGATATCTACGTAAATCTGGTGCTGCCACCAGCTGCTCCTGAAGGAAAATCACTGATACGCTGCAGCATCAACGCTGCTCATACAACTGAACAAATTAATCGGGTTTGCGAGACTTTCTCTAAACTGTATTCTGGCGTGATGCAGTAAACAACTTAATGATTGATTGGATTACACCGGATTGGCCGGCTCCAGCAAATGTTAATGCCATGTTTACTACTCGCACTATCGGGATGGAAGCGGATAAAAAAGGTGCTTATGCCGGTTTGAACCTGGCTGCTCATGTTGGAGATGATCCTCATATTGTTCAGGCGAATCGTGACTGTCTGAATCAGCATTTACCCGCCAGTCCCCTCTGGTTGACACAGATTCATGGCTCCAGACCAGTCTGGATAGATTCTGATAGTGAAACCCTGGAAGGGGATGCCGCAATGAGCCGACATCCTGAGGCAGTGTGCGCAGTTCTGGTGGCAGATTGTCTTCCGGTGTTGTTGTGTGATATGGCGGGCAGTGTAGTAGGTGCTGTTCATGCAGGATGGCGTGGTTTAGCTGAAGGGGTTATTGAGAATACCGTTCAGGCGTTACGTGAATGCAGTTACAGTGATCAGATAATCGCATGGCTTGGTCCGGCAATCAGTTCACGGCACTTTGAAGTGGGAGAAGAGGTGCGAACAATATTTATTGAGTATGATCGTCAGGCGGCGCGTGCATTTATTCCTGGAAAAGAAGAAGGGAAATGGTATGCTGATCTTTTCAGTCTGGCGCGCCAGCGACTGTCACACGTCGGTGTTTCCCGAATCAGTGGTGGTGATTTATGTACCTACAGTGATCCCGAAAAATTCTATTCTTATCGTCGCGATGGAAAAACGGGCAGGATGGCTGGTTTAGTGTGGATGACACGCTCTCCTGATAAGTGATCGGTGGTGTAAATCCACTCCAGGATAGACGTATGAAACGTTGCTTCTGTTCTACAGTTTCCTTGAACCTGCTCAAGGTTTCAGTCAAGAGAGGCAGCAATCTTGATGAACTTCCTTCCTTATCGATCTCAATTTGCACATAGATCTGTAAACGATACAGTGTGCCTGTTCTACGTATTTCTGACTTATCTGAAAATATAATTTATGTCGGTGTTAGCCTGGATTGTGCTTGCCAGCGTGGCAAGCGGTTTGCTGAGTATCGGACTTGCAGCATCATTCGCTTTGAATGTTCGCAGCGATAAGTGGATTAACATACTGATTTCGTATGCTATCGGTGCACTTTTGGGAGCTGCATTTCTGAATGCGCTGCCAGAAGCTCTGGAGCTGACGGAAACACCGAAACAACTGACATTTATTTTATTGCTCGGTATCCTCGTTTTTTTTATTCTGGAGAAACTTTTATTGTGGCGTCATTGCCATTTATCGGAATGCGAGGCGCATGAACCGGTTTCTGCGGTGAATAACGATCATGGCCGTAGCGGCATGATGATCATACTGGGCGATACCTTTCATAATTTTGTAGATGGTGTTCTGATTGCAACAGCCTTTATGGCTGATATTCAACTGGGTATGGTTACGGCGATTGCGATTACGGCACATGAAATTCCGCAAGAAGCGGGGGATTTCATCATACTGCTCAATTCTGGGTTTACGCGGGCAAGTGCGCTCTGGTCTAACCTGCTATCGGGTACAGCAACCGTATTTGGAGGATTGCTGGGATATTTTATGCTGAACCAGTTAAATCACTTAATTGCGCCGATACTTGCGGTTGCCGCAGCAAGCATGATTTATGTTGCAATGTCCGATCTTATTCCAAGTTTGCATAAACGCCCTGAAATCGGCGCAACCGTTCAGCAGGTGACGCTCATTGTTATGGGAATCGGTACGATATGGCTGATAGGGCTGTTTTTTGGCCATCATCATTGAAGAATGACTATTTGATTCCTGTTGTAGTTGATATTGGTGATGAAGCGGGGTTGTTACGATATCCTTCAGCGGTACGATAATAAAGAGTGCGCAGCAAAACACCATCGTGCCGATAAATTGCCCGAGAATTTATTTTTCCTGGATTTATCAGCATTTTTTCAAAATCTCCAATCATCGTATTGGCTTCCAAAGCCTGTGGCTTCATTCCGATCAGCAAAATAGGGCGATTGATGGAAGACTCGGATGGATACCAGAAACTGTACATGGCTGCATGTTCGCCAAACAGATTGCGGGATCGGATATCAAGAGCGGGATGGCTGTTGTTGTAAAACGCAAGCGCACTGGCAATTGACCATTTGCTCATACCAACCACAACAGGTGTTTCTCCTGTTGCCTGACCAATTTCACCGGCAATTTTTTCGACCTCGGCCGTGGTTTCTTTCCAGAAATAATGTTCGCTCAGGAATTGATATGGGAGCCCGGGTATCCCAAGCGTGACATAGTGCAGAATAAAGGCATAAGTCAATAATGACAGGGTGATCATTGGTTGCCAGGCGGTGTTCAGCCATCCCGAAATATTCCTGAGTGTGTTTCTTTGTCCGATCATCCAGGCCATGGTGGGTATCAATGCCAGCCAGAGCGGGCCGGTCCAGTGAAAGCGCAGGGGACCAGAAGTACTGGCTATCAGAAAAACGATGAGAGGAATTCCGGTAAATATACCAATGAAAAGAGATTTTCGGGATATTTGACGAATAACCGAGTACAGCGCGAGTATTGCAGCAACCAGTCCGACAGGTGTAAGCATAATTGCAATTTGCAACATCAGCTTGGGTGTGGCAAATTCGTGGTGTACCTTGCCTACTCTGTGAGTCTGGAACAGGAAGGAAGCCCAGTCGTTTTCCATGTTCCAGATAATGACCGGGCTAAACAAAATGAGTGCGATTAATACAGCAACATAGGGATGCGGGCGTAACAGCCAGCGGCGCGCAGTAGAATCCAGAATAATGAAAACCAGCGCGGCAATACCAATTAAGCCAAGCGTGTACTTAGACAGAATACCCAGACCGAAAGCGATGCCTATTCCAAGCCATGCTCGACTCTGGTTTGCGAGCAAGGCTCGCTCCATGTAGTAAAGTGTTGCTGCCCAGGCAGCAATCAACGGCGCATCCGGTGTCATTGCCAACCCTGCAGCGAAACCGAATGGTACGGTGGCAAGCAGTAATGCTGCGCGCATGGCAGTGGATTTATCGTAAAGATTGCGCGCGAAAGCATATAAATAGGCCATCGCAATCAATCCGCTCAAGAAAGCGCCGATTCTTACCCCGAATTCATTCTGACCAGCCAGCGCCGTTCCCAGCCAGATCAGCCAGGCTACCATCGGTGGATGATCAAAAAAACTCAAATCCATATGCTGGGCGTATTGCCAGTAATAGGCTTCATCAGGTATCAGCTGCGCCACGCTCATATACACCAGACGTAGCAGAGTGACAAAACATACGATACCTATAGCGGCGATGCGCCATCGAGTATCAGCGGAAACAGCCGGCTGAGTGCGCGGAAATACATAAAAGGCAGATCCAAGATAATTGACGACAGCCGTCGCGATAATTGCCGGGAAAATAGCCCATTCGGTTGGTATATTCCAGGTATAAACCAGCCAGGCCAGAACAGCTCCTCTCAGGAGCATTGCAAATATGCCAACAATCAGGAAGCGGTAAAACTGGCCCCAGCGCAAATGACCCGAATGATGCTGCCGGAATGACCATTTGTTGTTCAGCATGTAATTGAAGCTGGCTGCCGCAATGAAACTGGAGATATGCGCGGTTGCCAGACTGATTCCCTGTCCTGTCAGCCACTGAAAAATCAAGACATCAATAAAAACGCCCAAAAACCCAACCATGGCAAAGCGGCTCGCTGTGTAAAAGGAGACAGTACCGCCGGCCAGTGTGATGAGCTGTTGCAGGTAAACGAGGTGATGCGAAAGGGAAAGTTTAGATGTGCCGTGCAGCCGATTGTGGAAATGAATCGGAATTTCTTTTACGCGTAACTGTTCGCGTCCCGTCATTAACAATTCCAGCAATATTTTATAGCCGCGTGCATTTTCTGTGATGTTTTTAATTAACTCCTTACGAAATGCAAAGAAACCCGAAGTTGCATCATTGACATCACAAATAGAGCGTGCAAGCCAGCCGCCTGCCCGGGACAACCAGAGACGGTAGAAAGGCCAGCCAACAGTATCTCCTCCAGCGATATAACGACTGCCAACTGTTATGTCGTATGTATTATCCAGAACAGGCTGGATCAATGCCGCTAATCGTTCCGGCGGATGGCTTAAATCAGCATCCATGACTGCAATAACCTCATACTTGGCTGCTGCTGTTCCATCGAGGATAGAGGCTGTCAGATCGGGCTTTGCATGCCTTTCAATTAAACGGACGTTGTGAGTGTTCTGCCACTTTCTGATTTCATCAGGTGTGCCATCTGTGGAGCCGTCATCCACGATAATGACTTCGAACTGGTTCCCCAGATTATCAAGGGAAAAAATATGGGTGAGTAAGGGATCGATGTTTCCAGCTTCGTTCAGAGTTGGAATAATGAGTGAAAATTGCATGCTAAGCTCAGGTTGTTTCCGGGATTATTGAAACGAGTTTATGGTGGATTTTCCCGAAATGGCAGAGTGTTAAAGAAAGGGCATCCTGATTCAGAGTCAGGATATTCTATTGACGTTTTTTCTGATATTTCATGACAGCACGGTTATGTTCTTCGAGCGTAGATGAAAAGTGAGAAGTTCCATCTCCTCTGGCAACAAAGTAAAGTTCATCGGTAGCGGCCGGGTTAAAAGCTGCCCGAATAGAAGCCAGCCCTGGCATGGCAATAGGAGTAGGCGGTAAACCAGATCGAGTGTAGGTATTGTACGCATGATCAGTTTGCAGATCGATCTTACGCAGATTGCCATCAAATTTATCTCCCATACCGTAAATTACAGTAGGATCGGTTTGAAGTTTCATGCTATGGCGTAAACGGTTGATAAATACACCTGCAATACGGGTGCGTTCGCTGTCTCTTCCTGTTTCTTTTTCTATAATTGAAGCCAGGATTAAACCTTCATATGAATTTTTTAGCGGGAGTGACTTTTGTCTTGCAAGCCATTCTATTTCAAGGTGCCGCTGCATGGCATGGTAGGCGCGCTTCAAAATTGTCAGATCACTGCTGTTTTTGGTAAAGAAATAAGTATCCGGGAAAAAAATACCCTCAGTGTCTGGCTCATTTGCCCCGATCAGTTTCAGTAGTTTTGCATCACTGAGTTTGTCCGATTCGTGCCGAATAGCCGGATGTTCATCCAGTGCTTTTCTGAATTGTGAAAAAGTCCATCCTTCAAGAAAAGTGATTGCATGTTGTTTGGTTCTTCCCTGGGCGAGGTACTCCAGCAGATCCAGTGGCGACAGGTTTTGGGTCAGCGCATATTCACCTGCTTTGAGTGACGCATTGTAGCCCGTCATGTGCGCCAGGAGTATAAAAGACCATGCATTGGGGAGGATATTTGCATCAGTTAATTGTTGGGCAATATTGCGCAGACTGTCACCAGGTTCGATCGAGAACTCGTAAGGCATAACTGGAAGTTTTACCGGTGTTGTGGCCAGACGGTAGAACCATATGGAAAATAACGTGCTACCAACCAGAATGACTAAAAGAATAAAACTCGAAAATCGGAGTGAACGTGTCGATTCAGGCATAGCGTTACACTTAGGTACTGGCTAATAACCGGTTATGCTGAATATACCTTTCTGGAAGAGCATAACCAGTTATTTCCATGTGTATTTTGATTACTTCCAATACTGTACCCGGGAAGTGCGGGGAATATGCTCAGGTTTTTCGAAAAACCAATGTTCCGTTAGTTCCGCCGAATCCAAATGAATTTGATAACGCGGCATCAATTTCCATTTCTCTGGCATTGTTTGGAACATAATCCAGATCACACTCGGGATCCGGATCGCTGAGATTAATGGTAGGCGGTGCAATCTGGTGGAAAATAGCCAGTGTGGAAAAAATTGCTTCCACGCCTCCTGCTGCCCCTAATAAATGTCCAGTCATGGATTTGGTGGAGCTGATTGCCAGATTTTTGGCATGCGAGCCAAAACAACGCCTGACTGCAACTGTTTCCGCGATATCGCCCAAGGGAGTTGATGTGCCATGTGCATTAATGTAATGAACATCTTCCGGATTCAATTGCGCATCAGATAATGCATTTCTCATACAACGGGCAGCGCCTTCACCATCTTCACTGGGAGCAGTCATATGATAAGCGTCTGCACTCATGCCAAACCCTGCCAGTTCTGCATAAATCTTTGCTCCGCGTTTTCTGGCATGTTCCATTTCTTCCAGAACCAGAATACCGGCACCTTCTCCCAAAACAAACCCGTCTCTTTTAAGATCCCATGGCCGGCTTGCTACCGCCGGATCGTCGTTGTTTGATGATAGTGCGCGTGCAGAGGCAAATCCGCCGACAGTTAGCGGCGTTATACTCGATTCAGCTCCTCCGCAGATCATGATATCTGCATCGCCATGTTCGATTATTCTGGCGGAGTTGCCAATGCAGTGTGTGGCTGTGGTACAAGCAGTAACAATGGCAAGATTGGGGCCTTTGTACCCAAACATGATAGACAGGTTGCCGGCCACCATGTTGATAATGGTACTGGGAATAAAGAAGGGAGAAATTTTACGGGGGCCGCCCGCGTGATAGGCCGCATCGGTATTTTCAATCATAGGCAAGCCACCGATTCCAGAGCCGATGTTGACACCGATGCGTTCAGCATCAAATCCGGACACATCATCAATTCCGGCATCTCTGACCGCTTGAATGGCTGCTGCCATCCCGTACTGGATGAAAACATCCATACGGCGTGCTTCTTTGGCAGAAAGATACTCGGTTACCTCGAATCCTTTGACTTCCCCGGCAATTCTTGAGGAAAAATCCGAGGCATCGAAACGAGTGATTTGTGTAATACCAGATTTCCCGGCAATTGCATTGTTCCACGCCTCAGGAACCGTATTGCCGATAGGGGAAACTATGCCTAACCCGGTTATAGCTATTTTACGCTTGGACAAAACGACTCCATTGCATCATTGAAGGATTATTTTTTACTGGGCCGAATTGGCGGCTACAAAATCAATAGCTTCCTGAACTGTATTGATTTTCTCAGCTTGCTCATCAGGAATCTCACACTCGAATTCTTCTTCCAAGGCCATGACAAGCTCAACTGTATCAAGTGAATCCGCTCCCAGATCGTTTACAAAAGAGGATTCGTTTTTAACTTCTGATTCATTAACGCCTAATTGTTCAGCTACGATTTTTTTAATACGCTGTTCTATTTCAGTAATTTCCATTGATATATCCATCCTTATCAGGTAAAAAATTCTCGCAAGTTTAACAAACTTCAGACAACCGGCAAAACTTGCCTGATCATACAGATCACATGCCGCTTGCTACTACAAAAAATATTGAATATTCATGGTTTTGAAAAGATTTATAAAGATATCAGGAATCAGCTTATTCCATATACATTCCACCATTCACATGCAATGTGGCTCCGGTAATATAATCTGCTGCCGGAGAGGCCAGAAAAGCGACAGCTGCGGCAATATCTTCCGGTTTCCCTAATTTTCCCAAGGGGATATGTTGTATGAGTGACTGTTGCTGCTCTGCTGAGAGTGTGCGGGTCATATCAGTATCTATAAAGCCCGGAGCTACACAGTTTACAGTAATGTTTCTGCTGCCGATTTCTTTCGCAAGCGATTTACTGAAGCCGATCATTCCCGCTTTGGTTGCTGCGTAGTTTGTTTGCCCCGGGTTTCCGGTAGCACCGACTACCGAGGAGATATTGATGATACGTCCACTACGTGCTTTCATCATGGCACGCAAAACAGCACGACTTAAGTAAAACACGGATTTCAGGTTGGTCTGCAAAACACTGTCCCATTCATCCTCTTTCATGCGGGCAAGCAGGTTATCACGTGTAATACCCGCATTATTAACCAGTATTGCAATATCGCCCAATGATTTTTGTATGGTTTCAATCCCGCTGGTAATGTGTTCGGTATTACTGACATCCATAACCAGACCTATACCCGGTATGTGCGCTTTACTCAAATATTGATTAATGCACTCAGCTCCATTCTCGGAGGTTGCGGTACCGACAACCGTTGCTCCTTGTTTGCCCAGTTCCAGTGCGACAGCTTTACCGATTCCGCGACTCGCGCCTGTTATGAGCGCGATTTTATGTTCCAGTACCATGTCAGGAATTTATTGAGTGATGGGTGAATTATTGTGCGACGTGTTAACGTACTATTTCAATGCTTCTACCGTTTTAAGAAAGGCGTTGTA
>JACTML010000179.1 GCA_014584635.1 Nitrosomonas eutropha
AGCCATCAGCGACCCGTCTGCATTGCTCCAGGGTAGGTAACGTACTGTTGGATCGTAGTAGATTCTATTGACATGGCTGGAGCGTAATTTAGCCGTATACCCGTTATTCAAATCAAAACCGACTACGTTATTGGCGTAACTGCTTCCACTACTGTTATACGTCGTACTAATCCTAGGATAAACAAAGCGTACATCTTTTATAATCAGATTTTCCGGCATGATTTCAAACTGCATGGAACCGGAATCATCCAGGGTGAAAATGATATTGGGATCAACCGCAGAAGTCAGAAACAGCGGTACATCAGATAGTGCCAATGCAGCGCCTGCGCTTCCAGTCCGGATCAGCGCGTAAAGGGCTTCCAGTCCGGATCAGCGCGTAAAGGAAATAAACCGCCAATACTCCCACTTTTGGCACACTACAATTTATTTTCATAATCAGATTCCTCGTCTCCTAGCGCCGGTAGGTACTCTGCAACAAAACAGCGGCTGTTTCCGTGCCACCTACTCCACGCGCGACAACACGAAACATGGTTGCATCGAGCGCTGTGCCAGACTGCTGCGCGCTGCCACTGTCACCCTGTAATGAAATATTGCCAAGTTGCTCGATAAAATAACGCGGCTGGCTGGCCACGCCTTCCATGGCAACATCAGTTTCTTTACTGTTACCTGCATTCCAATTCATTTCAGCAACAGGATCTGGTGTTGGCGGGCAGGCAAGTGGTTCTTCTTCCTCTCCTTCTTCTGCATTAGGATCTGCTATTGAAGAACACATATAGTGATATAACCCGTCTGCGCCGTTGAATTCTGGCAGAGTGACTTGCTCAAGAAAACGCTCACCTGAACGCAAAGCTGCCTCTGCTGCCTGAAAAGCCAGTGTTTCGTCGCGCAGATTCCCGGCCATTTTTTCTTCCAGAATTGTGCCTTGCAGTGCAGTTGTGCCAAGTAGTGTCAGAACCACCAGAAAAATCAATCCGGTTATCAGCACGGCACCCCGTTGCATGGATGCAACATTTATTCTGTCATTGCGACCGCGAAGCAATGGCGCGGGAGGGCATCCAGTAGCTGATGTGACGAAAATACTGGATCGCCACACTGCTGCGCAGCTCGCGATGACGGGGGAGGAAAAATCGTGGTTGCTCATCCGGTCACCGCCCCCTTTGCGATCGCGAGGTAGTGCTGAAAGCAAATTTGCAGTTAACGCCAGAAAATTACGGTGCAACACGAAGAAGGGGTGAGTTTTAGCGTGTGATGCAATGACAGCAGGTTCATGCCTGGTCTGTGATGCATCTTCTGAGTTATTGTGAATAAGCCGGATTTTAACCGTGAACAAATTACGACGGACTGGAGGAACAATTTGTCCTGGTCTGAAAAACTGATCCTCTTCACGGCTGGCAGTTGCCGGTAAATTTGTATCCATGGTTTTCATCTGATAAAAGAAGAATCAAAGTGCGCGGTTACGCAGCGCAATCACAGCAGAAAATGTCTGGCGCAGCCGCTGATCAGTCGGCGTTACGGCCTCACCGTCAAAGGTATAGGTTTGCGGCTGACTGGTGATCTTGTCGTCCACTGACTGCACCAGCAGATCAATGCGTACACTGACAACATTTTCCCAATTTGTTACCGCATTTGCCTTGTGGTAAATATCTATAGTCTTATCCCCATTGGTATCTTCTCCATATTCAACCTGCATATTTTCAACTCCTTCCACCAGTTCTTCGGCCGGCTGACTGCCTCTTTTCCGGTACAGCGAAGGAATACCTGCAGGATTCTCCCGAATGTAATAAGATCTCGTACTAATTTGCGCCACTTCTCCATCCTTAAATGATTTACCACGCCCGTTGCTTTAAAAATAGCAGCACCCTGACAATTACTCACCAGTACGGCATTTCCGGTTTTGATATCACCGCCACCTTCAACAACCAAATCAGCAGATTCAGATGCATGTGAAATCACTTTGGCATAGTTGCTCTCTACCCCTCTCAGCACAATAATATCCCGCCCCATATTTCCTCCCGTCAGCGGAACGGTAATTTCTGATGGCAGCGTCGGATCCCAGCCGTTCGCACTGGTTGCTTCATACCCTTCTAAAGGCTGATCAAACCGCCACAGAAAATCAGTCTTGCCATTGAGCACATTGGTTATCGTGACAATATCTCCTCTGCAACCGCGATATCCCGCCATACGGATATCGCGCGATAACAGCTGAAAAGCATAACGGGCATTTTCCTGCATGCGTGCCATTGCCTCATTGACACGATAAGTACTTTGACTGGAAGACATGACGGTGACCACACCACCGAGCAACACCAATCCAATGGTCATCGCCACCATCACCTCTACCAGCGTCAATCCTTGCTGATTCCGGTTGAGCTTTTGATTTATCTGCACGCTGTTCATCGTCGTTACAACCGGGTAGTCATCACGAACTGCTGAGGGGTCGCAGCACCTCGACTATCGTCCCATTGAATGGTGATGGTCACCTTGTTATCAGCATCTATATCAATAGCGCCGTTACCATCTGGCAAACGCGATTTAAGTTCATCCAGCCAGGCCGTCACATCTCCCGGAATTTCAA
>JACTML010000068.1 GCA_014584635.1 Nitrosomonas eutropha
AACGTCGCTGACAGCTGAAACAATCCATTGCACATCAGATTCCGTCAAGATAAGTGGCGGAATGAATTTAACGATATTCATGTTGCGACCGGCAACCTGGGACAAAATACGGTGTTTTCTGAACAGCGGCACAGTTATCAGTTGAGAAAACAGTCCTTTGTTGGCTGCTTCCAGCATTTTCCATGACAGTTTCAGGGAAAGGCTTTTGGTCGGCTCGGTAAATTCCAGCGCAATCATCATTCCCTTGCCGCGTATTTCCTTAAAACATTCGTATTGTTCAGTCAGTGGAGCCAGCGCTGCCATAATAGCTGCACCAGTTTGGGCAGAATGTTCAATCAGGTTTTCTGTTTCCAGCACTTCCAGCGTTGCCAGACCGGCGGCCATGGCAAGATTGTTTTTGCCAAATGTGCTGCCATGAACAACAGCACGATCCATACGGTTGAATACACGATCGAAAATCCATTCCCTGCAAACCAAGGCGCCTACCGGGACAAATCCTCCCGAAAGCGTCTTGGAGATGCATATGATATCGGGTTCGACTGACCAGTGTTCCACCGCCCACCATTTGCCGGTTCGTCCCAGCCCGGTTTGTATTTCATCAACGATGAATATGACGCCATATTTACGGGCAAGCTTTGCTGCTTCCCGCAGATAGTCATCATCGGGTATCCAGACGCCATGCCCCTGGATTGGTTCGGTGATAAAAGCAGCGACATCTTCCTGGGCAAGTGCTTGTTCCAGTGCTTCCAGGTCGTTGAATGGAATTTCAATAAAATCAGGTACCAGCGGACCGAAGCCTTTTTTGTAATGATCATCCCCTGTGGCGGAGAGCGAACCAAGGCTCAAACCGTGGTAACAGCCGTGGCAGAAAATGACTTTGGATTTTCCGGTGGCGTAACGGCTGAATTTAATGGCCGCTTCAACTGTTTCAGTGCCTGAATTGGCGAAAAAAACACGGTTTAGTCCAGCGGGGGTCAGTTTTACCAGTTTTTCCGCCAGTAATCCGGCCAGTAACGCTACGTCGAGCTGGACAAGGTTGGGCAAATCTGCATCCAGGGTACTTTTGAGAACTTCCACGATTTCCGCGTGATTGCGTCCCAGCGCGAAAACACCAAAACCACTCAGCAGATCCAGGTAACGATTATCTTGTTCATCAAACAGATAGGCACCCTTGGCCCGAACATAGTGACGATCAAAATCAATGGTCTTGAGAACCTTGACCATCTGGCTGTTGAGATATTTATCGTGCAGGGCAAAATTTTCCCTGCTGCGGTTTTGAATAAGATCCTGGATTTTCATGAATGGGGCTCCGAAGCGAAACGGCTATGGACGGCTGTAAAGGTATAAAAATCAGCGGTATTCTACATTAATCTGGATCGGGGAACCTCTGCGCGAATCCTGCATGATCGTGTTGTGTGGATGAAATGCAAAAGAGGAGGCAGTGGATGGTTATTCCGAACGCAACAAAACCGGTATCCAAAAGAGTCGCAACTTATGGGGAATATGCGCACAAATTTCCGAGTTATTGTATTCAGGCGGGGTCAAGAATATTTGCGCATGATTTTATGGTGTTTTTTTTGAAAAATTATAGGGATAGTCGTTGTTTGCCGGCTGTGTTGACATTGACATTTTTCGCTGTTTTGCCTAGAATCTTGCGCCGGGACTTGAGGGTTATAACATGATAAGTTCCAGAAGCTGCACAGTAATAAACAGATTTTTCTGATGGCAGCGTGCTTTCTTCAGGAAAATGTCTATTGGCTGGCTTGCAGGTAACTGCATGATATGGCCGTCAGATCGGCGAAAATCCTTTCGCCCAACAAAACTAATATAGGTAGAGGAGCTAATAATGAAATTGACCAAGACAATGCTCGCAGTTTTTGCTGCAGGATCACTGCTGACAGCAGGTGCAGTTCAGGCGGATGATCATAGCGAGTTTAAAGTGGTTATCAATGCTTATGACACCACTATTCCAGAGCTGAACGTGGAAGGTGTGACAGTGAAAAATATCCGCGCATTCAACGTATTGAATGAACCAGAAGCATTGGTTGTCGAGAAGGGAGATAAGGTCAGCATCGTTGTTGAGAACAAATCACCCATCAGTGAAGGATTTTCCATTGATGCCTATGGTATTAAAGAAGTACTCAAAGCCGGTGAAACAAAAACCATCAGCTTTACCGCTGACAAAAAGGGTGCTTTTAATATCTATTGCCAGCTTCATCCTATGAATATTCATCTACCAGGTTCTCTTAACGTTGTAGATTAAGTTCTGGAATCACGGCAGTCAGAAACGGGTCAGGTTCAATCCGGCCCGTTTTTTTATGGGCGTATGCAAGTTTCACTTTGAAATCTTGAACAGGTTTTTATAATTTTCCGGAAGTATCCAATCGCACTTTCTGTGCGCCTGCCGTTTCTCTAAACTGTTGTTTGTTCAATCCCATCAAGGTTTTTTGTTAAAATGCCAGCCTGTGATGAACTATTTCTATGAGGTATTTGATGGTAGTTGAAAGGACTTTGTCCATAATTAAGCCCGATGCAGTCGCTAAAAACGTTATTGGGCAGATTTATGCAAGATTTGAGACGGCTGGTCTGAAGATTGTGGCTGCTCGCATGGCACATCTATCAAGAATTGAGGCCGAGAATTTTTACGCGATTCATAAAGAAAGGCCTTTTTTCAAAGATCTGGTTGAATTCATGATTTCCGGCCCCGTGATGATCCAGGTGCTGGAAGGAGAAAACGCAATCGTGAAAAATCGTGAATTGATGGGCGCTACCGATCCGAAAAAAGCGGAAAAGGGTACGATTCGCGCTGATTTTGCAGAAAGTATCGACGCCAATGCGGTGCATGGCTCGGATGCACCGGAAACTGCCGCCGTGGAAATAGCCTGTTTCTTTCCTTCTCTGGAAATTTATTCACGCTGAAAATAAATGGATTTTTCTATCTGACGAACTGGAAGCAATGATCAACCTGCTCGATTTTAATAAAACAGAGCTTATCCATTTTTGTGAAAAAATGGAGGAGAAATCTTATCGTGCCAGGCAGTTGTTGCGCTGGATACACCAGTTTGGCAAGACAGAATTTGCGGACATGAGCGATCTGGCGAAGGTGTTTCGCCAGAAGCTGTCAGAATGCGCAGTTATCCACCCACCAGAAATTGTCAGCGACCATACTGCAAGTGACGGCACTCGTAAATGGCTGTTATCAACAGGCACAGGGAATGCTGTGGAGATGGTTTTTATTCCCGAACCCAATCGGGGAACGCTGTGTGTTTCCAGTCAGGTTGGTTGCGCGCTGGCGTGCAGTTTTTGTTCTACCGGCCGACAGGGATTTAACCGCAACCTGAATGTTGCCGAGATTATTGGCCAGTTATGGCTGGCCAACCGGCTGCTCGCGGCAGATACTCAAGATGTGCTGTCACATGTAGCACCCGCTCAAGCTGGCAATCAAGAGGCAAGACGGCCGGTTACCAATGTCGTCATGATGGGAATGGGCGAACCTTTGGCCAATTTTGAGAATCTGGTAACAGCACTTGATCTGATGCTGGATGATGATGCCTATGGTTTATCACGTCGTCGGGTAACGGTAAGCACATCCGGCCTGGTGCCTGCATTAGATCGTTTGCGTGAGCGTTGCCCGGTGGCGCTGGCTGTTTCATTGCATGCACCGAATGATGCTCTGCGTGACGTGCTGGTACCCATCAACAAAAAATATCCGATCAGGGATTTGCTGGCTGCCTGCGAACGTTACCTGCCTGCTGCGCCGAGAGATTTTATTACGTTTGAATATGTTATGCTAAACGGCGTGAATGACAGCGTAGCGCTGGCGCGCGAGTTGGTGCAGCTTGTCAGGAATATTCCGTGCAAACTTAACCTGATTCCGTTCAATGCTTTTGCCGGTTCCGGTTATGAGCGATCAACGGTTGAAACCATTAGTAATTTTCGGGATGTGTTGATGCAGGCGGGAATTATTACAACAATACGCAAGACGCGCGGAGATAATATCGCCGCTGCTTGCGGCCAGCTGGCAGGACAAGTGAAGGATAAAACGCGCAGAACAAGCGCATGTGGATCCAACCAGGCCGTTGTTACCGGATGAGGAATTTGGATATCCGATGCAGGTGGTGAATAATTGCAGGCAATATGAGTAAGCTGATTAAAACAGGTATTGCTGTATTTCTGATCTGGCTGACAGGATGTGGGAGTGTATCCGTTCAGGAAAAACCGACTCCGGCGGAATTAAAGCAGCGCGCGTTGCAAAGCGCAAAAATTCATACTGAGCTGGCGGGTCAGTACTATCATCGTGGTCAGTATCGAATTGCAATCGAAGAGGCCGGGGTGGCACTGCAGAAGAAATCGGATTATGCACCTGCTTACAATATACTCGGACTGGTGTATATGGATCTGCAGGAGGATGATCAGGCAGAATGGAATTTTGAGCGCGGACTGGGAATTACGCCAAATGATCCTGATTTGCATAACAATTTTGGCTGGTTCCTGTGTCAGAAAAAGCCCGACAGAATGGAGCAGGCGATTAGCCATTTTATGGCAGCCGTGCATGATCCTCTATATGAAACACCGGAGAGAACATACGCCAATGCAGGGTTGTGCGCGCTAAAGCGAAATAATTTTGAGCAGGCACAAGGCTTTTTTCAGCAAGCCCTGGTCATTCGCCCTGGCTACGCATTAGCGCAACTGGGGATGGTGGAACTGGATTTTAATCGCGGCGAGGTGAAGAAAGCCTGGTCGTCAATTATTCAGTATTTGCAATCATATTCGCCTACACCAGGCAGTTTATGGCTGGCTGTGCGTATTGCGCGCGCGAGTGGTGATATCAATGCCGAGACCAACTATGCCTTTCAGCTGCAAAAGCGTTTCCCTGATTCCAGGGAAGCCAGGGAATTACGTGCAAGCAGGTTGAATCATGACAGATAACGAAACAGATAAAAAAGATATAGCGGATATCCATCCGGATTCATCAGCTGATGATAATCGTACTGGTGAAGATTTTGATCAGGCTGCATCGCCCCGATTTGAGCACATGGAAACTACTCCATTAATGCAAACTGCCCAGACTGATTCATCGGCTGACACAGAAAAAACTCCTGATGCAGCAGCGCCCAATTTCGGGCAAAGATTACATGATGAGCGCATCCGGCGCGGTATGTCTGTTGGTGAAGTCGCGCATCGGTTGCGTTTGTCGGAACAGCAGATAGAAGCGATAGAAGCCCAGGATTTTTCCAGGCTTCCCGCTGCAGTATTTTTGCGCGGCTATGTGCGTAATTACGCCAGCCTGTTGCAGCTTGATGATACAACTCTGCTTGTGGAGGCTATACCTCAATCCAGGCCGGTGGATAATATTTTTACTGACAGAAATCCGGTTCGACGTTTCAAGGCAATGGAACCCGTTTCTCAATCCAGTCGCGGCAGTCGAGGGGGGTGGTTGCTGTATGTTGCCGTAATAGTGGCAGCATTTGCAGCTTACGGAATTTATCATGAGGAAATTCCGGAACAGGTGGCGTCCTATATGTCGGATGAGGGAGATCAGGTGGTTCAACCTTCCGATTTAGACAGCGGAAATAACCAGGTGGCGATAGACCTGGCACTGCCCTTATCACCAACTGCTTCTGTAACGCCGCCCATGGTGCCGCCTGCCCCGACGACAGATATCAACTTGCCTCCGGTAGCGGCGATTCTGCCTGCTCCGCCTGCTGTATCTGCCCCAGCTGCGGATGCAGCGAAAGCTCCAGATAGTAATAAAAAATCATTACGCTTTGTTTTTTCAAGGGATTCCTGGGTAAAAATTAAGGATAGTAATGGCCAGGTTATTCTGGAAAAAATTAATCCGCGCGGCACAGAGCAGATAGTGGAAGGAGAGCCACCCTTATATCTCGTAATCGGCAATGCTGCCGGGGTCAGCCTCACTTATGATGGACGCAAGGTTGATCTGACGCCTTATACTCGCGGCAACGATGATGTTGCGCGCTTTTCGCTTGAATAAACCAGTGTAAATTTCCGGAATCAGAGTGTTAAACCATGTCTTCTAATAACGTTCCTGCCCCGCGCCGCAAAAGTGTGGGTGTTAAAGTAGGTTCAGTCATGATCGGCGGCGGTGCGCCGATTGTCGTACAGTCAATGACCAATACCGATACGGCTGATGAGCTGGCTACCGCTCAACAGGTTGAGCAGCTTGCGCGTGCCGGTTCCGAGCTTGTCAGAATCACTGTTAATTCCATGGAAGCTGCACGGGCAGTTCCTGGAATTCGTGCTCGGTTGGATGATATGGGCTGTTCTGTTCCGTTGGTTGGCGATTTTCACTTTAACGGGCACAAGCTGTTGACTGCTTATCCGGAATGTGCAAAAGCCTTGGCCAAATACCGTATTAATCCAGGAAACGTAGGCCATGGAAAAAAGCGGGATGAGCAATTTTCCATACTGATCGAAACGGCTTGCAAATATGACAAACCGGTTCGTATTGGGGTGAATTGGGGAAGTCTTGATCCGGAAATGCTGGCACGCATCATGGATGAAAATGCGCGCTCTCCGGATCCGTTAGGGGCTTCACAAGTGATGCACAAGGCGCTCATTACTTCCGCGCTGGAAAGTGCAGCCAAAGCGGAAGAACTTGGGCTGGGCCGGGATCATATTGTGCTGTCATGCAAAGTCAGTGGTGTGCAGGATCTGATTGCTGTGTACGGGGAACTGGCTGCACAGTGCGACTATGCGTTGCATTTGGGACTCACAGAAGCGGGTATGGGATCAAAGGGAATCGTTGCTTCCACAGCGGCGCTGGCTGTACTTCTGTTCCGGGGTATTGGCGATACAATCCGTATTTCCCTGACGCCCGAACCGGGGGGTGACCGTGCACGCGAAGTCATTGTTGCTCAGGAAATCCTGCAGACCATGGGATTACGCGCATTTGTTCCGCTGGTAGCATCCTGCCCGGGGTGCGGGCGTACAACCAGCACTTATTTTCAGGAACTCGCTGAAAGCATTCAGCTTTATGTGCGTGAGCAAATGGTTGTCTGGCGCGAACAATACGAAGGTGTGGAGAACATGTCGCTGGCGGTCATGGGATGCGTGGTCAATGGCCCGGGTGAAAGTAAGCATGCCGATATTGGCATCAGCCTGCCTGGATCAGGTGAAACCCCGGTCGCACCGGTTTTTGTAGATGGTCAAAAAACTGTTACCTTGAAAGGCGACAATATTGCTGGTGAATTCCGTGTGATCGTCGATGAATACGTGCGCACCCGCTACCGGAAGAAAACAGCGAATGCCTGAAGCTATCCGGGCAGTACGCGGGATGAATGACATCCTGCCTGATGAAAGCGGTTTGTGGGAGTTTTTCGAAAACACAATCCGTACATGGCTGGCTGCCTACGGCTATCGTAATTTACGTACCCCTATCGTTGAACAAACGGATCTGTTTGTCCGTTCGATCGGCGAAGTTACCGATATTGTCGAAAAAGAAATGTATTCGTTCGTTGATCAGCTCAACGGCGAACGTTTGACATTGCGTCCGGAAGGAACAGCTTCCTGTGTGCGCGCAGTCATCGAGCATAATCTGCTGTACTCAGGCCCTCAGCGTTTGTATTACAGCGGTCCGATGTTCCGGCATGAACGTCCGCAAAAAGGACGTTATCGCCAGTTTCACCAGGTGGGAGTGGAAGCACTCGGGTTCGCCGGTCCGGATATTGATGCGGAACTTATCATCATGTGCGCACGTCTGTGGCGTTTACTGGATATTCAGAATGTTCGCCTTGAAATCAGCACCCTTGGCAGTATCGAATCACGCGCCGTTTACCGGACACGCCTGATCAGCTATCTGGAAAAATTTTATGACGTGCTTGATGAGGATGCGCGCCGGCGTCTGCAAACCAACCCGTTGCGAATTCTGGACAGCAAAAATCCTGCCATGCGTGAAATACTGGCAGAAGCACCTCATTTATTCGATGATCTGGATGAAGATTCGCTGGCTCATTTCAATACATTGCAACAGATTTTGCATGATCAGGGTGTCAGTTTTGAAATCAATCACCGTCTGGTCAGAGGGCTGGATTACTATAATCGCACAGTGTTTGAATGGGTTACTGATCAGCTGGGGGCTCAAGGGACCATCTGCGCGGGCGGACGCTACGATGGGCTGATTGCGCAGATTGGTGGCAAACCGGCTCCTGCGTGCGGTTTTGCCATGGGCATAGAACGGATATTATCTCTGATCAGCGAAACAGGCGCGGCGGATATGCGTACTGTTCCGGATATTTATATCGTTCATCAGGGAGATATCGCTGCCGGATTTTCCTGGAAGATTGCAGAATCTCTGCGCGATGCAGGGTTTAAGACTGTATTGCACAGCGGTGGAGGAAATTTCAAGGCGCAGATGAAAAAAGCGGATGCCAGCGGCGCGCGTTTCGCTGCCATCATCGGAGATGAAGAAGCTGCAACCGGTCAAGTCAGTATCAAGCCGTTACGAGA
>JACTML010000187.1 GCA_014584635.1 Nitrosomonas eutropha
GCATACGGGTGGCCTGATCAAACATCAGTCGCAATACCTTTTTATCCCCCCCTTCAGACAGCCTGTTTTCCTCCAGCAGGGTTTCAAGGAACCCTCCGATCACTGTCAGAGGTGTACGCAGCTCATGTGAAACATTCGCAACAAAATCGCGCCGCATGATTTCAAGCTTCTCAAACCGTGTAACATCCCGGCTGATCAGCAATTTCTCTCTGTCGCCATAGGGCACAATTTGAATGGATAGCAGCGTATCGTGAAAACGCGTTTGGTTAAGTAAAAAGGGTTTACTAAAATCTCCTGTATCAAGATACGCTACAAATCGCACCTGGCGTACCATGCGGGTAATATGCTGACCGGCATCCATCCCGAGATTGAGCCCCAGGTGCAGCTCGGCTGATGAATTGCACCATTCGATCTGGTTTTTATCATCCAGAATAACAATTCCTTCCGGTAAAGCAGATGTCGCTCGCTGCAACCGTTCCAGTGAGATGTTCAACCCCAGACGTTCCTTATCACTGCGTCTGACAAAACGCGCCAATCTGGCAAAAACAACTCCCCATAAACCGGATCTATCCGGCACGGTCGAATAAGAATAATCCGGATGACGCAACCACTGATCCAGACAGTACAGTGTGTACACATGGTAAATAACAATTCCCAACAGGATAGCGCTATACAGACCCAGCACAATTGCTGTATCAAAAATCATTCCCAGCAGGATAGCAACAAGGGTCAGCCACAAGATAGGGGAAAGGCTTAGCCAGAAGGTATTCACAACTATACGAGAGACAGAATTGATCTTTCAGTTAACCGCTGCGCATCCATTTTTAACGTCGTATATCCCCTTCAGTGAGGGTTTGAACAGATTCTTACAAAAGCGAAAAGAAACTTACGATACGCTGCGGCAACCAGTCCAACTTTCCCGGAAAGGCACCGTACATAAAACCAACATGACCTCCCTGTCGGGGAAATTCCAGTGAAACAAAAGAAGATACTTCGGATTTTTGAGGAAGCACACTTTCAGGTAAAAAAGGATCATTGCGCGCATTGATCAGCAACGCAGGTACCCGAACAGAACCCAGCCATGGCTTACTACTGGATTGATGCCAGTAATCATCCGTATCCCGGAAGCCATGCAGAGGCGCTGTAA
Source organism: Nitrosomonas eutropha (assembly GCA_014584635.1). GTDB lineage: Bacteria > Pseudomonadota > Gammaproteobacteria > Burkholderiales > Nitrosomonadaceae > Nitrosomonas > Nitrosomonas eutropha_B. Next base: position 1,148 of record JACTML010000187.1, read on the forward strand.
CCAGGTTATCAAATTCATACAGCGAGCGGCAGGTCGCTACCGCTTTCGCATCCAACAAACCTGGAAACTGCTTGTTCTTCTTTAATGCTTTGCGTTTAAGTGTGGTCAGAAAATGATGGGTATAAACCCGGTTAAATCCGGAATCGAGCACTTTACCGGCTTCAGCCAAGTCAAGAGGTACCGAAACCGCAACAATACCGGCAATCAATCCGGTTGCCCGGGTACCTTGTTCACCCAGCCATTTCAGCAGCGCATTCCCTCCAAGAGAGATGCCGACAACATAGCAGGTAGTATTCTGCTTGCGTAAGTCATTCTGCTGCACTACATGGCGCAACATGCGATCTACATCCTGCGAATCTCCCGCGTGGTAAGCGCGTGGCAAACGATTGGGGGATCCGGAGCAGCCACGAAAATGAACAACAACACCGCGCCAGCGCAATATCTGTAAGTACCGCATGAGACTCAGCGCGTAGTGACTTTGCGAATTTCCCTCCAGACCATGAAATAAAACCACCAGCGGTTTGTCCGGATCACCCTCCAGCCAGTCGAGATCAATAAAATCTCCATCTTCCATCTCCCAGCGCTCGCGCTGATAACGAATTACCGGATTCAGATTAATGAAATAGGGGAAAATAGTCTGAGCGTTGCCACCAGGCAACCATTTGGGCGCACGGTATACCAGTGATGACTGGAATAATCGGGATTGGGATAAAGGAGGTGTCATTGCAAACGGTATTGAACTTTCTATAGACTCATAAAACCACGAATTACAAAATAACCAGATTATCCCTGTGAATCAACTCGTACTCCCCCACATAACCGAGCAGCGTTTCGATTTGACTGGAAGGTTGACGCATGATTTTGCGCGACTCACGTGCGCTATAGTTGATCAAACCACGGGCAATTTCCCGCCCGCTGGTATTCAGACAGGATACAGCCTCTCCCCGCTCAAAATTTCCCTTTACCTCCACCACCCCAATTGGCAACAGGCTTTTACCCCCCGATAGCAGCGCTCTGCCGGCACCATCGTCCAGCACCACGCTCCCCCGGATCTGAAGCTGATCAGCCAGCCATAATTTGCGTGCAACTTTCACCGGCAAATCAGCCATAAGGCTGGTTCCAATGGCTTCTCCATTTGCCAGACGAACCAGCACATTCTCTACCTTACCTGACGCAATCACCGTGTGAGCCCCGCTACGGGCAGCACGTCTGGCTGCCATCACTTTACTCTGCATTCCCCCTCGCCCGATACCACTACCGGCTCCACCCGCCATGGCCCCGATATGAGGATCACTCACACTGATTTCAGAGATCATTTCCGCATCCGCATTCTTGCGCGGATCACTGGTAAACAGACCTTTCTGATCTGTCAGAATAACCAGCACCTCAGCCACTATCAGATTAGCCACCAACGCCGCCAGGTTATCATTATCACCAAATCGGATTTCATCAGAAACCACCGTATCGTTCTCATTAATAATCGGAACGATATCCAGATTCAGTAATGTAAGAATCGTCGAGCGTGCGTTCAGATAGCGTTTACGGCTCGACAAGTCATCGTGGGTTAACAGAATCTGAGCCGTCAGCAGCTTATATTCGCTGAAACAATCCGCATAGGCTCGGGCCAAATCCATCTGCCCCACCGCCGCTGCTGCCTGCAGCTCGTAAAGGGCGGCAGGGCGCGTTTTCCAGCCCAGGCGTTGCATCCCTTCAGCTACAGCACCGGAAGAAACCAGCACAACTTCCTTACCCATTTGTTTAAGTCGGAAAATTTGCCCGGCCCAGTTTTCGAGTATCTGGCGATCAAGACCATTTCCCTCATTTGTCACCAGACTGCTCCCAACCTTTACAACAATCCGGTGTGCTGATTGCAGAATTGATTGTGTCATAAAAATCAGGTTTCTTCGGTAACAGGCTGCAGTTGTTCCAGATATTCCATAACAGCATAGGTCAATGCCTGACACCCTTTACCAGTTAATGCGGAAATGACAAACCAGCGATCTTTCCAGTCAAGCGCCTGCAGCAGATATGTACAAACAGCCTGTTGTTCATCTTCGGGTAACAGATCCACTTTATTGAATACCAGCCAGCGAGGTTTACGATAAAGTGCTTCGTCAAATTTATGCAACTCATCCACCAGCGCTCTGGCTGACTGAGCAAGATCAATATTCTCATCAAAAGGCGCAACATCGATAATATGTAACAGCAGGTGAGTACGGCTGAGATGCTTAAGGAAACGATGCCCAAGACCTGCTCCCTCTGCAGCACCCTCAATCAAACCGGGAATATCCGCCATTACAAAACTTCGTCCGGCATCGACTCGCACCACACCCAAATTAGGATAAAGCGTAGTAAACGGATAATCAGCCACTTTCGGCCGGGCTGCGGAAACGGCACGGATCAAGGTGGATTTACCAGCATTGGGCAATCCCAGCAACCCAACATCCGCCAACACTCTGAGCTCCAGCCTGAGCTCAAATTGCTCTCCCGGTTCACCATAGGTAAATTGCCGGGGAGCGCGGTTGATGCTGGATTTAAAATGGAGATTACCCAGCCCGCCTTTGCCGCCTTTTGCCAGCAGTACTTTTTGCAGATTATGTTCAAGATCTGCCACAAGCTCACCGGTCTGATTATTGATAATCATCGTACCAACCGGCATTCGCAACACAATGTCTTCTGCTCCTTTGCCATAACAATCAGAGCCACGCCCGTTTTCTCCCCGATTTGCTCGAAAAACAGGGGTAAAGCGATAATCAATCAGTGTGTTGAGATTGTGATCAGCCAACGCATAAATACTGCCACCACGACCGCCATCCCCGCCATCCGGCCCGCCTTTGGGAATAAATTTTTCACGGCGAAAGCTGGCAACTCCGTTACCACCATCTCCCGCAAAAACCTGTATTTTTACTTCATCAATGTATTTCATAGGTGCTCCGCAGCAATTATCTTGTTCGCAAACGGAGAAATTTATTCCGGCAAAGAGCCATAATCAAAGTAAAAAGCCCCATTGCTTAAATGGGGCTTTTCTCTGCTATCCAATTTAATCAACCAGGTGATCAAGAAGGAATAACTGTAACTGTTCTCCGATTCAGCTGTCCTTTGACAGCAAAAACTATCTTTCCATCTACCTTGGCAAACAGCGTATGATCTCGTCCGATTCCGACATTATCACCAGGGTGAAATTTAGTTCCACGCTGACGCACGATAATTCCACCTGCTTTAATTATTTCACCACCAAAACGCTTCACCCCCAATCGCTTGGAGTGCGAATCGCGTCCGTTTCTGGAGCTTCCGCCCGCTTTCTTATGTGCCATGAACCAATCTCCTTAAGCAGAAATACCGGTTATCTGAATTTCGGTATAGTTTTGACGGTGTCCTTGTTGTTTCCGGTAATGCTTGCGACGACGCATTTTGAATATACGTATCTTGTCATGCCGTCCGTGACTAATTACCGTCGCACTGACCTTGGCCTGATCAAGCAACGGAGTCCCCGCAGAGATCGCATCTCCGTCCGCAACCATCAGAACCTGATCCAGCTGAATGTCACTTCCCACTTCTGCAGGCAGTGTTTCCACCTTTAATTTATTGCCAACCTGAACCCGGTACTGTTTACCACCTGTCTTGATTACTGCGTACATATCCATCTCCCTTCCTAGAACCGCGCATTATAATAACATCCACGGATTTTGTGTAACAAATTCAACTGCGCCGCGCCATATAACACTCATAACCAACACGCTTTCAAACATCCTATCTATCCCTCTCCAGCAAGACCCAATCTGCTGATTCGGGTGCAATGCTATAATTTGCTGGTTTATCTCCAAATTATGGATACCGCATGCCAATACCCCATCTCACCAGCACACTCAACGCCCCTTCCCTTGATCTGGAAAAGCGTATTCTGGCAGCCAAACCGACCATTGAACATTGGCTGCGCAAGCAATGGCAACACCACACTGTCCCCTTTTATTGTTCAGTAGACTTGCGCAACAGCGGCTTCAAGCTGGCACCGGTTGATACTAATCTGTTTCCCGGCGGATTCAACAACCTCAACCCGGCCTTCATTCCTTTATGTATCCAGGCAATGATGAACGCTGTCGAAGAAATATGTCCGGATGCGCATAATGTTCTACTGATCCCCGAAAATCATACGCGGAATGTTTTCTACCTGCAGAACGTTGCCATGCTGCAATCCATCATGCAGCAAGCAGGTATGAATGTCCGCATCGGCTCGCTATTACCTGGAATTGATCAGCCCTTGTCCATACCGCTACCCAGCGGCGAAACCCTGCTGCTGGAACCAATACAGCGCATGGGAAACAAGCTGCTGGTTCAGGATTTTGATCCCTGCGCCATTCTTCTGAACAATGATTTATCCGGTGGGGTACCAGAAATTCTGCAAAATCTGGATCAGACGATCATCCCACCTCTCCACGCCGGTTGGGCTACTCGTCGCAAATCATGGCACTTCAGCGCTTATGACAATGTAGCACAGGATTTTGCCGAGCTGATCGGTATTGATCCCTGGCTTATCAACCCTTATTTCACCTCTTGTGGAAAAGTTGATTTTCAGGAAAAGGAAGGATTGGATTGCGTTGCCGCAGCTGTGGATGAAATCCTGAACCAGATCAGGGAAAAATATGCGCAGTACGGAATTAGTGAAAAGCCATTCGTTATTGTCAAAGCTGATTCAGGCACTTACGGCATGGGAATTATGAGTATCAGGGATGGCGCGGAAGTCTACAAACTTAATCGTAAGCAGCGCAATAAAATGACGACCATCAAGGAAGGGCTCGTTGTCAAAAATGTGCTGGTACAAGAAGGCGTACATACATTTGAAAGCATCCACCAGGCCGTCGCTGAACCCGTTATCTACATGATTAATCACCATGTCGTAGGGGGATTTTATCGGGTTCATACCAGCCGGGGAATTGATGAAAACCTGAATGCACCAGGCATGCATTTTGTGCCACTGGCATTTGACACCACCTGTATGCAGACCGATCCCTCTGCACAGCCGGATGCGGCTCCCAATCGTTTTTATACCTATGGTGTGATTGCCAGATTGGCGTTACTTGCTTCCGCAATTGAGCTGGAGCGATACATTCAATCTCCCCAGCTCACCTCTGTTGCGGCAGAAGTCAGATGAAACTGGCTTTTATCCTGGATCCACTCGACAGCATCAAAATTGGTAAGGATTCAAGCTATGCCATGATGCGCGAAGCGGCATCCCGTCATCATCAGTTATACACACTGCAACAAAACGGCCTCGCCTGGAAAAATAACCAGGTAATTGGTTTTGCACGATCATTAACGCTTATCGATCCACCTGAGAGCCCTCACCGCTGGTACCGGGAAGGCGCTACAGAAGAGATTCCACTGACTGGATTCGACGCGGTACTGATGCGCAAAGATCCGCCTTTTGACACCGAGTATATTTACAGTACTTATTTACTTGAGCTGGCTGAACACCAGGGCGCTTACATCGTAAACAGCCCGCGAGGTATTCGTGATCATAACGAAAAACTGGCCATTACAGAATTTCCACAGTTTATCCCTCCTTCATTGGTAACCAGCCAGGAACAGCTTATTCTCCAATTTCTTGCCGAACACGAAGATATTATTCTGAAACCACTGGATGGGATGGGAGGCGCCGGTATTTTTCGTGTACAAAATACAGACCATAACATCGGCGTCATTATTGAAACATTAACGCGCTACGGCACCCGCACTATCATGGCACAGCGCTTTCTGCCGGAAATTTGTGAAGGAGACAAGCGTATATTGCTGATTGCCGGAAAACCTGTTGATTACGCGCTTGCACGTATCCCCAAACCCGGAGAAACACGCGGTAATCTGGCAGCTGGCGGTACCGGCAAAACACGGCCACTATCACCACGTGACAGAGAAATTTCTGAAACGCTTGGACAAATTCTCTATACGCGCGGCCTGATGCTAATCGGCCTGGACGTTATCGGGAACCATTTAACAGAAATAAACGTTACCAGCCCGACCGGCATGCAGGAAATTTCTGATCAAACAGGAATAAATGTTGCGGGATTAATGATTGACGCGCTGGAACAAAGTATTAATTAGCGCACCCTCAAACAAATCAGGCGCACAAATAAAAAGGCCTGTTTAACAGGCCTTTTTATTTGTGCGAAGAAACGGATTAATAGCCACCCTGCCAGGCATCGCCTGAGTCTTTTCTGGCTTTCTGGACAGCCGCTACGACATCACCACATTTCACTTTAACGATTTGTCCATTTTCAACTTCAGTATGGCTTTTTACAACGTCTGATGCTTTTTTATCCTTGCAAGCCAGGTAGCTCAGCATATCCTTGGCACTGATTGGCGCCAGGGAAGATTCCAAGTTACCACTTGCAAATGTTGCTGTGGAACCCAGTACAAAAACGGAAACGAAAGCTGCGACGATCACTTTGTTCATTTGCTCTCCTCTTCAAATTTCTTAAAACAAATCTTCCACCTGATAACCTTTCAGGTTTCTCTGCAGTCTATCCTGATCGGTATCTTCCGGCCTAAAATCCGGTTTAAATCATCAGTACAGAACATCGCCGACATTTAATCCTCTTATCGGCTATGGTTAATACAAACCGGCTACATTCTATCAAGTAATTCATTATTGTTGCATCTAAAAATACAGCATTCTCTATTTTTTCTCTGCCAGCCCAACCGCAATTAAAACGTAACCCCAAGCCCGCCAGCTATTACACTTCCCAAAAACAGCATCCAAAGCATTCCCTTTCGTCTTATATACTTCTCCACATCGGGTATGTTATGTTCAGCAGATACCCTGATTCTTTACTCCAGCAAATTTATCGGGTCGCCATGAGCCACAATATTCATCGTCCACGCACATTAATTCCACCGCCCGCTCCCTACGCGATCGCCATACTGATTGGTTGGTGGATCGATCGCAATATCCAGCCATTTGGCTGGGGTCTGGATGCAACACTTCATCCACTGGGCTGGCTAAGTATCATCGCAGGGCTGGCGTTGCTTGCCTGGACAACCCTCACCCTCTGGACTCATCGAACAACTGTCAATCCCTACAAGGCTGTTTCTACTCTATGTACTGCCGGTCCGTTTCGTTACAGTCGCAATCCGATTTACCTCGGCGATTGGCTGATTTTTATCGGCACTTCAATATTGCTATCAACCTGGTGGCCACTGTTCTTTTCACCA
>JACTML010000046.1 GCA_014584635.1 Nitrosomonas eutropha
GGTTTCCTCCAGCGCCTTGAAGTCGTCGAGCGACATCATTACAACGGATTGTTCTCCGTTGCGTGTGATTATGATAGGTTCATGGTTATCGCAAACGCGATTCATGGTGTCGGCAAGTTTGGCTCTGGCAGTGCTGTAAGTGATAGCGTCCATAAGGCTCTCCAGTTGTACATTTATTTGTACGTTACATTCTACCAAAAATCAATGTCGGCACCTAACTTGTAAACAAAAGCAAACAAAATGGGTATCCATCTGTTTTTAGTTCTGTTTTTTATCGGTTTCACCAGTCCGGTTTATGCACAGGCCAATGTAGTTGAGGCATCTATCGAATTCAGAAATCCGGACGGGCTCGTCAAATCTCTGAAGCCGGAAGAGCTGAATGCCCTCACTCAGCAGAAAACTTTGAAAGTTTTTGAAGTACACGAAGGCAGGGAGCGGCAATACCAAGTTTATCCGGCACAAGCCGTTTTTGATCAGGTGTTTGGTTCAGGCTGGCGAACAGCGGATGAAATCATCTTCACCTGTCAGGATGGCTACCAGCCTGGCATTCCGGTTGCGAAATTCCTCACTTACGATGCTTATCTTGCTGTTGCCAGCGCGGACAACACACCCTTTACACTCAGTAACACACTCCAGAATCATGAAGTTGTCGCGCTGGGGCCCGCTTACCTGATATGGGACAACCTGAAATCCCCTGTTCTACTTGATGAAGGCGCTTCTGATATGCCTTATCAGATTATCCGTATTGAGCTGGCTTCTTTTGCGGCACGTTTTGCAGGCATGTTTCCACCAGCTGGCGCATCTGCGGAAGCCCGGCAGGGGTTTCTGCATTTTCGCAAATACTGCATGGCATGCTATACGATCAATAGCCAGGGAGGTGATAAGGCACCCGAACTGAATTATCCGGTTAGCGTGACCGAATACTTCAAACCTGGATACCTGAAGCAATGGATAGATAACCCGGCCAGCCTGCGCTACAACACCACCATGCCAGCTCTGGCTGCAGCAATACCGGAACGGGAAAAGGTTATCGCAGAAATTATTGCCTATCTGACCGCCATGAGGGATGTGAAGCGCATGCCGCCTGCAGAAAGCAATAAGCCGTAAACAACTCTGAAAACTACTCTTTAAACCGAATATCGATCTTGCCATCTGTCACCTGAATATGCTCCACTCCATCGGCAAAGGATTTCCAGAAACCTGGATCAATACCAAATTCACTCACCAGATCGATATTTTTTAATCCGCCCAGCCAGGCATTGGGAATGGGAACTCCCATGATGCTGACGCCCTTGAGGATGATAACGGGTTTATCGTTGCGATAGGCCATGCCAAGACCGGCGTTCAAACGCAGCGTTTTTCCTCCCAGTACCGGAAAATCTTCTTCCAACGGCAGCAGCAGTTTGGCACTGACCAACTCATCTGAAAAATCAATCGCCAGTTTCTGCGCCAGATCAGTATTTTTGGCCAGTAACGCATTGACTTCCCGTTCAGTAAAACTGATTTCGCGTTTGGCGCCTTGTTCGGAATAGGCTTCCGGCTTTAGAAAACCATCTTGACCAACTTCATCCTGGTGTTGATTGCTCTTGTTCACCTGCTGCCGCGGCGAGGTAAATGAAAAGCCGATTGCGTGCAGCTTCTGCTGCAAGGTCTTTTCTTCCTTTGCGCTTAGTTCAACCGGTTCAAAGGAGGAAACGAAGATATATGTTTTGAGTACCCAGTAAGTTCCGGCCACAGTTAGCACCATCGTAGCCAGAACAATCAACAATACATGTGACCAGTGCATGCCCGTTCCCTTATCCAGATTTTCAGTCGAGTTCATTTCTATCCACACAAATTATTCAGACAAAAATTATAACCTGCCCCTGTTACAAAAAATGGCGAATTCAGGGATAAAGCATAACTGCAAGGTACAGGGTTTACTGAGAAGCAATTCTTTTTGCTCAATCAAAATTGCAAAAATCGGCTTAATCACTGGATTTGATCGCAAATCTCTGTAACATGATTTCTTTTTATTTGATTTATCGCAAATAAAGCTGTTATGACATTGGATTTAGGCACCATTTTGACGTTGCTGCTGGTTATTGGTTTTCTCGCGCAATGGTTGGGCTGGCGCGTTCATCTGCCAGCAATCTTGCCTCTTTTATTGATCGGCATTGTATTGGGGCCGGTAACCGGCTGGTTTAATCCTGATGAAACACTGGAGCCTTTGCTGTTTCCTGCTGTCTCGCTTGCAGTAGCTATCATCCTGTTTGAAGGCAGCCTGACTCTGCGTTTTTCCGAATTACATGAAATCGGGCGCGCTGTTCACGGCATGATTACTTATGGTGCAGCACTGGCTGTTCTCATGCTGACCATAGCAGCACGCTGGATTGCAGACCTCCCCTGGGGAGTCGCATTTTTATTCGGCGCGCTAACCTGTATCACCGGTCCAACCGTGATTCAGCCAATGCTGCGGACTTTACGTCCGACAGCGCGTATTGCTAATGCCTTGCGCTGGGAGGGAATTATTCTCGATCCATTCGGCGCCGTATTTGGTGTACTGGTATTTCAGGCTATCGTAACGCAGCTGGAAGAACACTCCCTGGCTATATTTATCACCATGGTTGCGGTTGGCATCGCAGCAGGATTGGCTGCTGCAGCAATCTTGGCTTTCTTCATCTATCAGCAATGGATTCCGGAATACCTGCAGAACTACGCCACGCTTGCCGCCGTACTGGGTACATTTACCTTGTCGGATGCGCTCATCAATGAATCTGGTCTGTTGGCGGTTACAGTCATGGGGGTTGCCCTTGGCAATATAAATGCCATACACATTGATCGCATCATGTCTTTCAAGGAAGATCTGTCTACTCTGCTCGTATCGGTATTGTTCGTAATATTGTCAGCACGCCTTGAATGGCCATTACCGGACGGCATGTTATGGGCCGGCATTCTGATATTTCTGGTCGCGCAAATTATTATTCGTCCGCTCTCGATATTCGTTGCCACACTGGGCAGCCAGCTCAGTTGGCATGAGCGCGCCCTGCTCGGTTTTGTTTCGCCACGCGGCGTAGTTGCCGCAGCAGTTTCTTCACTGTTCGCATTGCGTCTGGATAATCTGGGTATAGAAGGTGCGAATGCCCTGGTACCCCTGGTATTTATCCTGATTATTGGTACGGTAATTTTACAAAGCGCAGTAGCACGCCCCTTGGCACGCTTGCTGGATGTGGCTGCACCGGAGCCTAACGGCGTACTGATTTTCGGATCTGATCCTGCAGCGCGAGCAATTGCCACCGCACTGAATCAGCAAAAGATTGACGTCATACTTGCGGATGATAACTGGAACGCCATCAGCCAGGCACGCATGGAGGGATTGAAAACATTCTTTGGCAATCCCACTTCGAGAAATGCGGAACTACACCTGGATTTGACTCCGATTGGTTATTTTCTGGCGATTTCCGGTCGCCGGGAACTTAACTATCTGGCGTGCCTGCATTATCGTGAAGAGCTGGAGCGCGAGGCAGTCTACCGCATGCGTGTGCTGGGGCCGAATGACGCCACAAGCCGTCAGATGTTTGCAGACAAGCTGCACAGCAAAGTGTTATTTGATCAAGACATGACACAACTCAAATTCAACGAGCTGCTCGCACAAGGATGGACAATCAAATCCAATGCGCTGACAAATGTGTTTGGCTGGCCTGAATTCCAGGCGCAACACGGCAAAGGCACGGTTTTACTCTTTGGTATTGACCCTGCCGGAAAACTGAAAATTGCAAACGACACACATAAAACAGACCCCAAAACCGGCTGGACCGTCATCGCACTGGTGCCGCCTTCGCATGACAAAGTGGATCAGTGACAGTAACAAAATTACCGCAACCCTGTTGCTCTCCCTCTTTACCACTCATGCATCGAATTCATGGCAAAGCACCATATCCTTTTATGATCAACTCTTGCCACGGATCCATTGATACGCCTGCAAAAAAATGACAAGTAGCTGATTCATCGTTTATTTTTCGTACATTCCCTTGAAATTCTGCTGAAACACTCAACATTGAGATCAGTTAATTATTCCTGAGAGGAAGTACCATGGAACAATCTGTTACTGCACCGTTTGAACTGCCTGTTGACGTTATCGCCCTGATACCCATACGTAATGTCGTGCTGTTTCCCCATGTCGTCATGCCTGTTACGGTTGGCCGGGTGCGCTCAATTGCATCCATTCAGCATGCCTTGCAGGCAAAAGCACCCGTCGGTATCGTGCTGCAGGAAGACCCCACGGTTGAAGAACCCGGATCAGATGCACTATGTTCGATCGGTACCATTGCCAGTGTGGTGCGTCACATCATGTCAGAGGATGGCACACATCATGCCGTCTGCCTGGGTACTGAGCGTTTCCGAATTACAGAACTTGTTGAAGGTTATCCTTTTATTGCTGCCCGGATACAGCGTATCCCGGAAATAACACCGGATACTGCGCAAGTGGAAGCACTTACACTGCAGCTGCGTGAACGTGCCATGGAAGTTTTATCGCTACTGCCCGGGGTACCCGCTGAATTGGCACACGCATTACAAGTTACTCGCGCTCCTTCTGATCTGGCAGATATCACCGCCAGCCTGCTTGATACTGAAGTCGCCGAAAGACAGGCACTGCTGGAAACAATCGATATTGAAGAACGTTTACACAAAGTGTTGCAAATTCTGGCACGGCGCATCGAAGTCCTGCGCCTCTCCCAGGAGATTGGCGAGCGCACCAAGGAGCAGATGGAAGATCGTGAGCGCAAATTCCTGTTACGTGAACAAATGAAAGCAATTCAGAAAGAGCTGGGTGAGGAAGGTGAAAATGATCAGGAAATCGCCAAACTAGACGAGGCTATCACTGCAGCCGGTATGCCGGAGGACATCGAGCAGCAAACACGCAAGGAATTGCAGCGCTTGCAGCGCATGCCGGCTGCCTCCAGCGAATTCTCCATGCTGCACACATATCTGGAATGGATGACAGAATTGCCGTGGAAATTACCGGAGGAAAAGCCGATCGATCTGAGTGCTGCCCGTGAAATACTCGAAGCTGACCATTTTGGATTAGCGCGTATCAAACAGCGCATCATTGAGTTCCTGGCTGTGCAAAAGCTGAAACCACAAGGGCGCGCACCCATTCTTTGCTTTGTCGGCCCGCCTGGTGTGGGAAAAACATCGCTTGGCCAGAGTATTGCCCGCGCATTACAGCGTCCATTTGTCCGGGTATCTCTGGGAGGGGTGCACGATGAGGCCGAAATGCGTGGTCACCGCCGCACTTATATTGGCGCCATGCCGGGTAATATCGTGCAGAGTTTACGCAAGGCCGGCGCACGTAACTGTGTAATGATGCTGGATGAAATCGACAAAATGACCGCCAGTGCGCATGGTGACCCATCCGCAGCACTGCTGGAAATTCTTGATCCGGAACAGAATGCGACATTCCGCGATAATTATCTTGGCGTACCATTTGATTTAAGCCGGGTTGTTTTTATCGCAACCGCCAATGTTATCGATCAGGTCTCACCACCTGTACGCGATCGCATGGAAATTATTGATCTGCCGGGCTATACACCGGAAGAGAAACTGCAAATTGCGCAACGCTATCTGGTACAGCGACAAAGCAAAGCCAATGGTCTGCAGGCTGATCAATGTGTACTATTGCCTGATGCTCTGCAAAGTATTATTGCCAACTACACCCGGGAAGCAGGCGTGCGTCAGTTTGAACGTGAAATTGGTCGCATTATGCGCCATGCTGCTCTGCAAATCGCGCAAGGTGAACAACAACAGGTACAAATTGATGCTGCCAATTTAGCCGATATTCTGGGTCCGGAAAAATATGAACACGAGCTGGCACTGCGCACCGGTTTACCGGGCGTCGCAACAGGCCTGGCGTGGACACCCGTGGGCGGTGATATCTTATTTATCGAGGCCACCCGCGTGAATGGCAGTGGTCGCCTGATCCTGACTGGACAACTGGGGGATGTAATGAAGGAAAGCGCTCAAGCAGCCCTTACGCTGGTCAAGACACACGCCGCGTATTTGAACATTCCAGCTTCAATGTTTGATGGCTTCGATGTGCATTTACATGTACCGGCCGGCGCTATTCCCAAAGACGGCCCCAGTGCCGGGGTAGCCATGTTTACTGCGCTGGCTTCACTGTTCATCAATCAGCCGGTACGACATGATGTCGCAATGACAGGCGAAATCAGTTTGCGCGGTCTGGTTCTGCCAGTGGGCGGCATCAAGGAAAAAATTCTGGCTGCACAGCGTGCCGGAATTCAAACCGTCCTGCTGCCTGCCCGGAACAGGAAAGATCTGCACGATGTCCCGGAAGCCACACGTGCCGCCATGCAATTTGTTTTTCTGGAAACTGTTGATGACGCCATTCGGGCCGCCCTGAATGATGCCATTAACCCATTACGAGAAATCATGGCTAAACTATAATGTTCTGAGCAATCAGATTTCATAGGAGCCTGTTCAAAAGCCCACTAAAGGGGGCATTAACAGGTTCCTATGAGCGCAATAACGTTCTGCCTTACAGGAAAATAAAAATGAAATTTATTATCACGGCTTTATTGTTAGCGGCTGCTCCTGTTTTATCCGCAGCCGAGGATTTATCCGGCTTGCAGCGGCAAACCAATACGGCTTATGAGCAAATGAAACAAGCGGAAAAACAGGCTGGCGAAGCAAAAAAGGAATTACAGATCAAGCAGGATAATTTGCGTTACTACCAGGAGAAAGTAGCTGAAACAGAAAAAGAATTTCAGGCGGCACAACAAGCTTTACAAAATACTGAAGAAAATCTGTCAGCTGCAAAAAAAAGATGGAATGACTACTCTGAAGAACTCTACCAGAAATGGCGCCAATAAAAATAAGGGAATAAAACAATGCTGGATAACTGTAGTTAGTAGAACTACAGCTTCATCATCTGCTGCGTTTATTCAAAAGGGTGATGGAAAACGATTGTCTCTTCCCGATCCGGGCCAGTTGAAATCATGGCGACTGGTGCCTGGCAAGCATCTTCCACACGCTTGAGATAATTCTGTGCGGCCTTGGGCAACTGGTCAAAATTTCTGATTCCTGCTGTAGATTCCTGCCAGCCTGGCAGTTCTTCATAAACAGGCTCTACATCAGCCAGGCCATCCGCTCCAAATGGCAAAGCATCATAAGATCCGCCTGATTGTTTCGATCGATAGCCGATACAAATCTTTAATTTTTCCAGACCATCGAGTACATCAAGCTTAGTGACGCACAGGCCAGAAATACCGTTGATCTGAATGGAGCGTCTGGCCGCCACAGCATCAAACCAGCCACAACGGCGCGGACGTCCAGTAGTAGAACCAAATTCATTACCTCGCTGCGCCAGGTGCTCCCCAGTTGTATTCGCCAGTTCAGTAGGAAAAGGACCTGAACCTACGCGGGTGGTATAGGCTTTAATAATACCCAGCACATACCCAAGCAATTGCGGACCAACCCCGCTTCCCACTGAAGCTGCACCAGCAATGCAGTTGCTGGAAGTAACAAAAGGATAGGTACCATGATCAATATCCAACAGGGCTCCCTGTGCTCCTTCAAACAGCAGATTGTTTCCAGCCTTGTCAGCTTCATACAGTAATTCAGGAATATCCGCGATCATGGGCTGAATTTTTCCCGCTTTCTCCAAGCATTCATCCAGTACCCGGTTATAGTTTACAGTTGCTGTATGGTAGTAATTTTCCAGTAAAAAATTATGATAATCGAGTACTTCTTTCAGTTTTCCGGCAAACCGTTCGGGATGAAACAGATCCTGCAAGCGTATCGCGCGTCGGGCAACCTTGTCTTCATACGCCGGACCGATTCCCCTGCCGGTTGTCCCGATTTTTTCTGATCCTTTCGCCAGTTCACGCGCACTATCCACTGCAATGTGGTAAGGCAGAATCAGCGGACAAGCTTCGCTTATTCGCAATCTGCTGGCCACGTCCACGCCAGCCTGCTCAAGCATATCCATTTCATCCAGCAATGCGCTCGGGGATAAAACAACTCCGTTACCGATATAACAAATAACATTCTTGCGTAATATCCCCGAGGGAATCAGGTGCAATACAGTTTTTTCACCATTGACCACCAGCGTATGGCCAGCGTTATGCCCTCCCTGGAAACGGATAACGCCTGCAGCCCGATCAGTCAGCCAATCGACGATCTTGCCCTTACCTTCATCCCCCCACTGCGTTCCAATGACTACAACATTCCTGGCCATACGCCCGTTGATCTCTTAAAAATTTTCCCAAAATAAAGCATCACGCTGCAAACAACGTGATGCTTTGGACAT
>JACTML010000096.1 GCA_014584635.1 Nitrosomonas eutropha
GCTGTGGCTGTAACGAATGAGGGAGATACGCAAGAGAAGCCGGGTCTGCCGGAAGGGCACATAGTCAAGTCGCCAATGGTGGGCACTTTTTATCGTGCTTCAGCTCCGGGCGCAAAGCCATTTGCTGAAGTTGGCCAGCAAGTAAAGCCCGGGGATACGTTGTGTATCATTGAGGCCATGAAGCTGCTTAATGAAATCGAAGCTGACAAGGGGGGTAAAATCAAAGCGATTTTACCGGAGAATGGTCAGCCGGTTGAATATGGCGAACCACTATTTGTTATCGAATAATGATCTTTTGGAGAATATTGGTTTGAATATTCGGAGGGTTATCCAGGCAAGATTTTTATCGGTTGATTTATATGTTTGAAAAAATATTGATTGCGAATCGTGGAGAAATAGCTTTGCGCGTCCAGCGGGCATGCCGGACTATGGGTATCAAGACTGTAGCGGTTCATTCAGAAGCGGATGCTGAAGCCAAGTATGTCAAACTGGCGGATGAGTCGGTTTGTATTGGCCCGGCAGCTTCTGCGCAAAGTTACCTGAATATTCCCGCCATTATCAGTGCTGCGGAAGTAACGGATGCTGAGGCTATTCACCCGGGTTACGGATTCTTGTCCGAGAATGCCGATTTTGCGGAAAGGGTGGAGAAGAGCGGTTTTTTCTTTATTGGCCCCCGGCCGGATACGATTCGTCTGATGGGGGACAAAGTCTCCGCAAAACGTGCCATGCTGCAGGCAGGTGTTCCCTGCGTTCCGGGTTCAGAAGGTGCATTGCCGGATTCACTGGATGAAGTCAAGAGAATTGTCAGAGAGATTGGCTATCCAGTCATTATCAAAGCAGCAGGTGGTGGTGGCGGGCGCGGTATGCGCGTTGTGTATACGGAAGCCGCGCTCTCAAATGCAGTGATTACCACGCGCAATGAAGCTCAGGCTGCGTTTGGTAATCCGGTGGTTTATGCGGAAAAATATCTGGAAAATCCACGCCATATTGAATTTCAGATACTGGCAGATGAATACGGTAATGTTGTTCATCTGGGCGAGAGAGACTGCTCCATGCAACGCCGTCATCAGAAGATTATTGAAGAAGCCCCGGCGCGAGGTATTTCAGCCAAATTGCGTAACCAGATTGGTGAGCGATGTGTCGAAGCCTGTAAGCGCATTAATTACAGAGGGGTGGGAACTTTCGAGTTTCTTTACGAGAATAATGAATTTTATTTCATTGAGATGAACACCCGGCTTCAGGTTGAACATCCGGTGACAGAAGCGGTTACCGGGGTTGATCTGGTACAGGCACAAATTCGGGTGGCGGCGGGAGAAAAACTTTCAGTCCAGCAAAAAGATATTGTAACCAGAGGACATGCCATTGAATGCCGCATTAATGCGGAAGATCCGTATAAACTGACTCCTTCAGCGGGTCGTATCACGCAATTCCACGCACCGGGAGGACCTGGCATCAGGGTTGATTCCCATATTTATCATAATTATCGCGTTCCTCCTTACTATGATTCCATGATCGCCAAGGTAATTGCTTATGGCGATAACCGCGACCTTGCAATTGCGCGCATGCGTATTGCGCTTACTGAAATGATTATTGAAGGAATCAAGACCAATATTCCGTTGCATCTGGATCTTCTGGCAGACTGCAATTTTGTATCTGATTCTGTTTCCATTCACTATCTTGAGAATAAGCTTGCGCTATACAACAAAAAAACGACTTGATGTATGGTGAAGAAATCGGCTACGCAGATTGACTATGTTCTGGCGCTCTTTGACTTTTAAAGTTGGATCAGATTACGTTGATGCGGTAAGTGATCTGCTGCTGGAACAAGGGGCACTGTCAGTTGATGTGCATGATGCAGGCGAAGGAACAGACCAGGAGCAACCTTTATTTGGTGAGCCTGGTTCACCTCCGGAGCAATTCTGGCGCCAGGCTGAGGTAACAGTACTGTTGGAAGAAGGTGCTGATATCGACAAAGTCATGCATAAGGTTGCTGAAGTAACCGGGCTGCCTGAATTGCCCGAATATCGATTGGTACAAATCCAGGAGCAGGATTGGGTCAGATTGACACAGGCACAGTTTGAGCCAATCAAAATTTCATCACGTTTGTGGATTGTTCCGTCCTGGCATGATTTACCCGATCCTGCGGCGATTAATCTGCGCCTGGATCCTGGACTGGCTTTTGGCACCGGTAGCCATCCGACCACGCAGCTGTGCCTGAACTGGCTGGATGAATTTCTTCAACCGGGAGACAGCGTGCTTGATTATGGTTGTGGTTCCGGAATTCTGGCGATTGCAGCATTAAAACTGGGCGCTGATCGGGTAACCGGCGTGGATATCGATCCAAATGCTATTACTGCCAGCCTTGAAAATGCCCGGATCAATGCGTGTGATCCGGATAAGCTGGTATTCACCACGGCACAATCCTCATCCGAAGGCGTAAGCGATATCAATAGCGAAAAGTTTTCTGCTACCGTGGTAGTGGCCAATATACTGGCTAATCCGTTGATCATGCTGGCTCCGGTTCTGATGCGGGCCTTGCAGCCGGGTGGGCGTGTTATTCTTTCAGGAATACTGGAAACCCAGGCAGATGAGGTTCTGCAGGTTTACAGTGCATGGTGTGATATGCGGATTGCTGCAGAAAATCAGGGTTGGGTATTGCTTACTGGTCGAAAATTAGCCGCCAGTACACTATGACGCTGGTTACGCGCTGTCCTGAATGTCATACGGTTTTTCGTCTGGCAGGGGTGCAGTTACATCTGCACAATGGTGAAGTGCGTTGTGGACAGTGTAAACAGGTATTCAATGGCTTTGTTGAACTGATAGCTGTGCCTGATACGTATATTCGACCGGTGACGTTATCTCTTCAACCAGCCCCGGATCAACTGGCGTTTGATAATGCAGCAGCTGTACTGATTACTGAGCCAGAGACACAGCTCCCCGCTGATGATTTTGGTATCCAGCAGCAAGATTCATCGAAAATCTCCTGGCTTTGGCTGATACCTAACGTAATGTTACTGATATTGCTGCTGGGGCAGGTTGTACATACCTACCGCACGGAAATATTCGTTGCTTTTCCTGAATTGCGGCCAGCTCTGAATGAATACTGTAATTTGATGCTGTGCGAAGTTAATTTGCCGCGCCACCTTCATTTGTTGAGCCTGGAATCATCAGATTTACGTATCAGCTCTTCTTCTGATCCTGATGTGGTGGAGCTCTCGGCGATTATTCGTAATCACGCACCATTTCCACAGGAGCTGCCGGCGTTATTGCTGACGCTGACAGATATTAACGAAGAACCGCTTGCCAGCCGCGTTTTCGCTGCGAAGGATTATCTGGATTCTGCTGTTGATCAATCAGCGTTTGCGGGAGAAAGTGAGATACATGCCCAATGTTTCCTGAATACACATCAACTCAACGCAACCGGTTACAAACTGGAATTATTTTATCCATGAGCAGATGAATGATAATGCCGGATCCTGTGAGTTTTATCTGGTATCAGCAACGTCCATTCGTGTTTTCTGGAATCTGCTGTTGAAGTAACGCTTAAGCCCACTTGATATTGCGTCAACCAGTTTGTTCTGATGAACTTCCGAATTAAGCTTGGTTTCTTCAACCCGATTGCTGATGAATGCAGTTTCCACCAGCACGGATGGAATGTCAGGTGATTTGAGTACTGCAAAACCAGCCTGTTCCACGTTCTTTTTATGCAAATGGCTAATTGTTCCAATTTCACTCAAAACGTGATTGGCCAGTCGAACGCTGTCATCAATGGTAGCATTCATAGATAGGTCAATCAGGGTTTGCTTCAGATAGCGATCCTTGTTATCCAGCTTGATTCCACCGATCAGATCAACCTCATTTTCTTTTCTGGCCAGCCAGCTGGCTGTAGTGGAAGTTGCGCCATTTTCTGATAAGGCATAAATCGAGGCACCATGTGCCTCTTTCCGTGGAGCAGCATCCGCATGTATGGATACAAACAGATCGGCATTGGCTTGTCTGGCCCTGGTACGGCGGCTGGCCAGCGGGATAAAATAATCGCCATCACGGATGAGCACAGCACGCATACCGGGCTCTTTGTCGATTCTTGCTTTGAGTTTCCTGGCAATGGCAAGCGTTATATTTTTTTCCATAGTTCCTTGCGGGCCAATCGCTCCCGGATCCTTGCCGCCGTGGCCGGCGTCAATTGCAACAGTAATTGTCTGCTTTCTTTCGGGTTTGGGGTTGATCGCTGCCAGAACAGCTTTGGAAGTCGGGGTGGAAACTGCTCCACGCTCACGGACAGTCGGCTCCGGTTTTTTTTGTATTAACGCGATGAGTGGATCTTGTTCCTGTGATTTTTCTGACGGTTTCTTCGATGGATAAAGATCCAGTACCAGTCGATGCCCAAACTGGTCTACGGGGTCAAGTGCAAACGCCTTGTGTATCGCATCGGTTTTTAATTCCACAACCAGTCTGACAGTCTGCGCGTTAAAGTTGCCAACCCTTAATGCGCTGACCAGAAGATCCTGTGATTCAGTCCTGGCAGGCAGAGTCTTGAGCACATCGGACAATGAAATGTTTTCCATGTCCATCACGATTCTTCGAGGTGATTTAAGCGTGCTGACAGAATATTTGACTGGCTTGTTCGATTCCAGTGTCAAACGGGTATATTCAGGCCCGGCCCAGTAACGTGCCGCCGTAATTTGACTATCCGCTGATGCCGTGCTGCTGTACAAGGCCAGCTGCAAAAAGATGGTCGTAACAAGAAATAGAAAAGAAAAGCAGTGTCTGATTCTGGGTTGATTCATTCGGCTATCTGTTTCTGCCAAAGTGATAAGCATTGTTTTCCTGCCCCCGTTTCCGCCTTGAGTTCAGCGATTCTTTTTGTTTCAGAATAGTTGATCTGTATTTTCAGATCAGCTGTATGCAGAAATTCTCCTGCTTTTTCAGGCCATTCAACCAGACAGATGGATTTCCGATTAAAATATTCCCTGAAACCTGCCTCTTCCCACTCTAATGGATCATTGAATCTATAAAAATCAAAGTGATACAAGTATAACTCTGAAAGTTTATAGATTTCAACCAAGTTATAAGTTGGACTTCTTACCTTGTCATGATGTCCCAGTCCCCTCAATATTCCGCGTGCAAGTGTGGTTTTACCGGCTCCCAGTTCGCCATAAAGAAACAAGGTCAGGCCAGGGTGAAGTACCACTGCGAGTCGTTCCCCCAAGGATACGGTTGCGGCTTCATCATCAAGCTGTACGGTATAAGAAGGGAACATCTGGTTACAGATAGAGATTACCAGGGAACAGGTTGTCCATCATAGGCAAAAAACTTGCCTGTATCAGCGGGTATGATGCTGCCCAGAATTTTTTTCATGCCCATCACACTCTGCTTTGTCGAAATTAATGCGCCACGTCCTCCCATATCGGTTTGCACCCAACCCGGGTGCAGTAATACAGAAACAATACCGCGCGGCTGCAGATCAATAGCGAGACTTTTGGCCACCATGTTTACAGCTGTTTTGCTGGTTCGGTAAATATAGCTGCCGCCACGCTGATTGTCGTCGATACTGCCCATCTTGCTGGTGATAGTAGCAATAGTTTTCAGTTGGCTGCAGGCAATCTGTTCAATCAGTGCTTCGACCATTTTGAGCGGAGCGAAAGTATTAACTTTAAAAGTTTCCATCCAATCATTGTAATTAATATGGCCAAACTCTCCATTTTGTGCGGATGGATAAATACCCGCATTATTAATCAGCACATCAATGGGCAGGTCTCGCAGCTTGTGTGACAACTGATCGATTTCAGCGAGTTTGCATACATCGAGCGGATGGATGGAAAAGCGGTTTTTGTATCGATCAGCCAGCTTGTTCAGCGCTTCAGCCTGTAGTGGTTGCCGGCAGCAGGCCACTACCTGCCAGCCGTCTTCTGCATATTGTGTAGCGAACTCCAGGCCAATTCCTCGACTGGCGCCGGTAATCAGAACGGTATTCATAAAAACTCCTGTTGCGGATCAGGTAACCGGTATTTTCCGAATATGTTGCAATGGAAAAGCAGAGGGTTATTGTATCCGTACTACCCGATCCGGATAGGAATCAATAAAAAGAACGATGATTTTCAAATGGATTTCTGGAATAATCCGGTTACTCAACAAATGGTACTTTAAGATAATTCTGGCATGGTATTTGAATAAACAACGGCGATCTTTACCTCTAAATTCAAAGCTGGTTTTGTGCTTGCTTGAGTATTATCTCATTCATATCCAAATTTAATTAACAAACTAACTATGAGTAACTACCTTTTTACTTCTGAATCTGTATCTGAAGGGCATCCTGATAAGGTGGCTGATCAGATATCCGATGCCATTCTCGATGCCATCCTGCAGCAGGATCCACATGCGCGTGTTGCCTGTGAAACCATGTGCAGTACAGGATTGATCGTTTTGTCAGGTGAAATAACGACACATGCCACAATTGATTACAACGTGATCCCGCGTGATACGGTGCGTGAAATCGGCTATACCAGTTCTGAAATAGGTTTTGATGCAAGCACCTGCGCTGTACTGACCGCCTTCAACAAGCAATCACCTGATATTGCTCAAGGTGTAAATCGCAGCAAAGAAGAAGAAATGGATCAGGGGGCGGGGGATCAGGGGCTGATGTTTGGTTATGCCTGTGATGAAACGCCGCAACTGATGCCGTTGCCAATTTACTATGCGCATCGTCTGGTGGAGCAGCAGGCGAAACTGAGAAAAAGCGGAAAATTACCGTGGCTGCGTCCGGATGCTAAATCCCAGGTTTCAGTACGCTATGTGGATGGACAGCCTAAGAGTATAGAAACGGTGGTTATATCAACCCAGCATGATCCGGATATTTCTAACGGTGATCTGTCTGAAGGAATTATCGAGGAAATTATCAAGCCTGTTTTGCCGGCAGAAATGCTCAGTGAACATATTCAATATCTGATCAATCCTACCGGCCGTTTTGTGGTGGGCGGGCCGATGGGAGATTGCGGACTGACCGGGCGCAAAATTATTGTGGATACTTACGGTGGTACGGCGCATCACGGTGGTGGTGCTTTCTCCGGCAAGGATCCCTCCAAGGTGGATCGTTCAGCCGCTTATGCTGCGCGTTACGTGGCGAAGAATATTGTGGCTGCTGGTCTGGCGCGTAAATGTGAAGTTCAGGTAGCTTATGCAATTGGCGTGGCCAGGCCGGTTTCGCTGATGGTGGAAACTTTTGGCACAGGCAGGGTTTCGGATGAAAAACTCGTCGAACTGATCACCCGGAATTTCGACTTGCGTCCCAGAGCAATTATTCACGAACTGGATCTGTTGCGCCCCATTTACGGAAAAACAGCTGCTTACGGCCACTTCGGCCGGGAAGAGTCCAGTTTTACCTGGGAAAAAACCGATATAGCGGAACGGCTTAAAGCGGATGCAGATATCTGATTGTCATTATTCGTTTTAAACAAGGTTTCATTGATACCGAGGAGCGCTGCAACGGTTCATTCCGTGAGGCTCGTATCAGTGGACTACCCAACAACGGCGCTCTTTCATTTTTATGGAGACGTGCTATGAATGCAACAACCCGTCCTGTTACGGATGATTCCGCTTTTACTGATTGTAAAGTGGCAGATCTGTCGCTGGCAGACTGGGGCAGAAAGGAAATTGCGATTGCTGAGACGGAAATGCCAGGTTTAATGGCGTTACGTGAACAATACGCCGGCAAAAAACCGTTGGCCGGTGCGCGTATCGCGGGTTCCTTGCACATGACCATTCAAACTGCTGTGCTGATCGAAACGCTGGTAGCGTTGGGAGCAGAAGTCAGGTGGGCTTCCTGCAATATTTTTTCCACGCAGGATCATGCTGCTGCAGCGATTGCTGCCTGTAATATTCCGGTATTTGCCTACAAGGGGGAATCACTGGAGGAGTACTGGGATTATGCTCATCGTATTTTTGAATGGGCAAGCGATGGTTCGCACGCTGCCAACATGATTCTGGATGACGGGGGCGATGCAACGTTATTACTTATTCTCGGCAGCAAGGCTGAGCGTGATTCTTCCGTTATTGCCAATCCATCCAATGAAGAAGAGCAAACTTTGTATGCTGCTATCCGCAAGCGCCTTGCCAGCCATCCAGGCTGGTACTCACGTAATCTTGCTGCGATTCGTGGTGTGACCGAAGAAACCACAACTGGTGTCCATCGCCTGTATGAAATGGAAAAGAAGGGCGAGCTTCCATTCCCGGCAATTAATGTCAATGATTCGGTTACCAAATCCAAATTTGATAATCTTTATGGC
>JACTML010000095.1 GCA_014584635.1 Nitrosomonas eutropha
TCGCCCGTGGTGACCAGGCTGATCGACAACAATCGACGTGAAGAAATTATCGTGCGGGTTCGGGAGGCTTGTCTGGCTGGTCGCCAGGCTTACTGGGTTTGCCCGCTGATCGAGGAATCCGAAGCGCTGCAGCTGAAAACAGCGGTGGAAACGTATGAAACGCTGAGCCAAATTTTTCCTGATCTTCGTATCGCGCTCATTCATGGCCGGTTGAGCAGTGATGAAAAATCCGTAATCATGGCGCAATTCAGCCAGGGAGAAATACAGCTGCTGGTTGCCACAACTGTGATTGAGGTTGGGGTGGATGTCCCCAATGCTTCGCTGATGGTGATTGAGCATGCTGAGCGCATGGGACTGTCGCAGCTGCATCAGCTGCGCGGACGTATCGGGCGTGGATCGGCTACGGGTGTTTGTATCCTGATGTATCAGCAACCATTGTCCGAGGTGGCACGTAAGCGTTTGCAGATTATTTTTGAACACAGCGATGGATTTGAAATTGCACGTCGGGATCTGTTATTGCGTGGACCGGGAGAATTTCTTGGTACACGTCAGAGTGGTGTACCCTTGTTACGGTTTGCGGATCTGGAAAAAGATGTCGATTTGCTGGAGCTGGCACGTAATGCGGCTGAGGAAATGCTGTGCAATTATCCGGAGGAAGCACAGCGTCATATGCAGCGCTGGCTGGGAAAAAGGGAAGATTATCTGCGTGCGTAATACTGGTTGTATTCCGCCAAGCCACGATGACGTACCAGGACATGTGCGGCTTCCCGGAAGTGCAGCGCGAGCTTTTCCGCAAAATAAACCGAGCGATGCTGCCCTCCGGTACAACCGATGGCCACTGTCAGATAAGCACGATTATCCTGCATATAGACGGGCAGCCAGCTGTCCAGAAATACACCGATATCCCTGAGCATTCTTGCGGTATTGGGCTGGGCCTCCATAAACCGGATAACCTCCGGGTCGTGTCCAGTCAGTTCTTTAAGCTGCGGATCGTAAAATGGGTTGGGCAGACAGCGCACATCAAATACCAGATCAGCATCCAGAGGAATACCGTGTTTATAGCCAAACGACTGAAACATGAGCGTTAATCGGGATGGATCGCGGTCGTCTGAGATAAAGTCCCGGATAAAGGCCCGTAGTGCATTGGGTCTTAACGAGCTGGTATCAATATGATGACCGAGGCTCGATACCGCTGCCAGCATCTCTCTCTCATGCTGAATGGCTTCCTCCAGCGTGACATTCTGATCTCCCAGAGGATGTCTGCGGCGTGTTTCAGAAAAGCGTTGTATCAGCGTATCCGTGCGTGCATCGAGAAAAATAAATTCAGTCCGGATATCTTTGTCGATCATTTCGAACTGCTGGGGCAGTACGGTAATGCTGTCACTGCTGCGCGTATCAATAGCTACTGCAACGTGTGAGTGATGCTGCGTTTGCAGGTGATTGATGAGAATGACGAGCAGTGAGGCAGGCAAATTATCAACGCAGTAATAACCGGAGTCTTCCAGTGCTTTAAGCGCGATTGATTTTCCTGAGCCGGATAGCCCGCTGAGAATAATAACAAGCATGATCTGAAGTATAACAAAGCAAAGAATCCTGGGATGTATGCAAAAGCAGTATTTATCTTGGATCCCTTGGTTGACTGCTTGTTTATTGCCTGTTGTAGGATTAAGACCACCGACTTTAGCCGGTGGTTATTGGGTTTGTACAGAAACGACTGGTGAGTTTAGTAATGAATAAGGCTTTTACCAAAGAAAGTGAAGATGAAGAGGAACTGGATGATTCGCCGCGATTGCCGCAAGGAGTAAAAAACTATATTACGCCGGGTGGTTATCAGCGATTAAAAGATGAATTTGATCGTCTGTGGAAGGTGGAGCGCCCTGAACTGGTCAAGGTGGTGTCCTGGGCGGCTGCAAACGGTGATCGTTCAGAAAATGGTGATTATATTTATGGTAAACGGCGTTTGCGTGAAATTGATCGTCGTCTGCGCTTTTTATCCAAGCGGATGGATAACGCGGAAATCGTTGATCCGGCGCAACGCGGTGAATGTGATCAGGTATTCTTCGGGGCGACAGTAACGGTGTGCAATACACGGGGTGAAGAGCAGACTTACAGTATTGTCGGCATGGATGAAGCTGATCCCGGTCGTGGCTGGATCAGCTGGATTTCACCATTGGCTGGAGCCTTGCTGAAAGCGCGTGAGGGAGATGTGGTGTCGTTACAGACGCCGGGTGGCCTGGAAGAGCTGGAAGTCGTGGAAATTCGCTACGAAATGTTATGAGGCAGATAAATCGGGGCGATTCTGGTTATCTTGGTATTGTTCCTTAATTTTTTGCGGGGATAGTAAAAATATCGTGCAAAAGCGGCTGGCTGGCTGTCTGGACGTAGCGGACGGCCTGTTCGTTGCGTTTTCCTTTCAGTTTAAGATAAAAGCGTTTGCTGTAACTGATTTCAGGGTGGCTGATCTGTGCGATCGTTTCGTATAATTCCTCGCTGATCAGGATTGCGCCCGGGTAACAGCTTTTTTCAAGCCGGGAGGCGGTGTTTACAACATCGCCAATTGTTGTCCAGTCAAGCCTGCCTGAGGCACCAACATTGCCAATCACGACTTTTCCCCAGTGAATGCCGATGCGTAACAGCAGCAGATCCTTGCTGGCACGCATTCGTAAACTGTTGAAATCGTAAGAGTGTTTGTTAATTTCCAGTGCGGCCAGTACAGCATTATGCGGCTTTCTGAATAATGCCATAACGCAATCGCCCATGAATTTATCGATCATGCCTTCATGCTGCTTGACCGCTTTCGTGATTCTGCCAAGTATCAGATTGAGCGTATGGATAACAGATTCTTCTGTTTCATTGTTTTCCACGTAAGTAGTAAAACCGGCAATATCGCAAAACAAAACGGCAAGCTGACATTCTTCATTGGGCAGTACATTGCCGCCCAGTCGAACGACTTCCCTGGCCTTTTGCTCGACTAATTGCGGAACATAATTACGGGTAATGTTATGTACGCGCGCTTCATTGAGGATGGAGCCTTCTGCGAGTGTACCTGTGGATTTGTGATCCAGCGATACGATTTGCCACATGGTGTGGATTGTCATGTCGTGATGACGATAGCCGCTGATATTGAAAAGTATCGACAGATGGTCATCCTGAGGTAATCTGATGCGGGTTCTGTAGTTCTCGAACAGGCCGCCTTCTGATTCCAGCGCAAGCCCCCATAGCACATCGTTGTAAAAATGACTGGGAATGATGCTGGCCAGGGTATGCGCGGAAGCGGGTGAGATTTCCAGTTTCAGGTTATCGAGAATTGCGGGTGATATTGCCAGAATATCGCCTGCGCTGGAAAAAACGATAATACCGTAGTTCAGTTTGCTGAAAATAACCTGGGTTTTAGCTGATTCCTCTGCAGGAGTCAGTAACAGAGAATGGCCGGTGTACAGTTGCTGTGGAGGCCGTTCTGTAATGCTCCTGACTATTCTGGCAGCAGAATACCCGGGTGAATGTCCATCGACAGCCTGTTTTACCAGTACAAATCCGATTGCTCTGGCCAGTCTGGTATCCAGGTAGGCGTTGTCGTCACAATTGGCCGGATATTCAATTTGTATCAGAGTGCCTTCTTCTTCCGGAAAAGTCAGCGTAATTTGAAGGTTGTTCGCCTTGCAGAATTGTTCAATGTTCCGGTCGCCATGCACGATCAGTTCGTTTTGCAGAAGCTCGTTGAAATCACTATTTTTATCAGTGATATCAAGACTGAGATCGCGACCGATTGCCTGCTGGAATGCATGGTAATGCATGGCTTTGATCAGGTTCGTGATCAGCTTGTGTAACAGAAGTACGGTTGAATCCAGCAGACGCGTGCAGTGAAAATGTGCCAGTGAGTGTGTAATCTTCTGTTCGAGCTCTTGCCAGATGTTTTGTTCAAGAGAGGTAATGACAATTGGATGGCGGGGCCGGGTGGTAACCGGTTCAGTTTTGTCAGGGTTTGTCTGGGAAGCTGGCTTAGTCGTGATCATTTGCACAGAATTGGTAGACTTCATCGCCTAACAATTTTTGGAAAAAAGCTTCATCAAGCAGATAGGCGGAATGCTCTTCGCTCAGGCCGTAGGTCATCAGTTTTTCCTTGCGAATGTCGGGTTCCTGGGGATTGTCTCCGATTCCGGCGCCTTTGATCAGATTGTTGGCGATAGCCAGCCAGAGCAAAATCTTGTTTTCAGACTGGTCCGGGAGTAACTGATCCAGATCTGTCCCGACGTATAGCTGAAACTGTGGCGGAAGTTTCCATTCCCTGGCTGCTTCTTTTCCAATCAGGTAGTGATCTGTTCCCATAAATTTTTGTTCTGCCTCTTTACTTGAACAATTGTTCTCAAGTTTATACGTGAGTGCTTCCATGTATTCCTTGCGAACATGCGTAAAAAGCAGCACCTTGCCAATGTCGTGAACCAGCCCGGCAACAAAAGCCTCCTCACAATCTTCCTGTTTTCCAAATTCCAGGCAGATGTTGTAGCTCGCGATCGCGGTTAGCAGCGAATGCTGCCAGACATGCTGACGTACCAGTGCATTTTTATTTTTGGAGAATACCGAACGCGAGAAAGCCAGTATTACCAGCGAACGAATGATATTGATACCCAGCAAGCTGGTTGCTATGGGTAGTGTTCTGATCGGCTGGCTGCGATTGTAAATGGGTGAATTGGCTACTCTGAGAATAAATGATGCAACGATTTGATCGGCGCGCAATAAACGATCTATTTCCCTGAAACAATTGGGAGATTCTTCGTCGATCTCGATAATTCTGGAAATAATTTCCGGTTGCGTGGCTTTTATTTTTTTATAGTCAATAACACATTGGTTCATGGCACAAAATATCCAGGGTGTGGCAGTAAATTCTCAGAGCTTTGCAAAAATTGATCTTTCTGGAAATGCTCTTTCATCGTTATGGGCTAAAACAACGGCATTTATGAAGCAGGCTTGAAGAAATTGATGAACAATCAATGGAATTTTCAGGATTTTTAATAGCTGTTTCGCCGCATTATCTTTACAAATGCCAAAAGCATGAAATAATCCCGTTACAGGGAAGGAGTCGTTACTGGTTAATTGGCTGTATAAAGAGTTGAACAAGGTTATGGTACGAACACTTGCAATTCTGCTGGTTGGACATACGGCGGCGGAGGCTGAACAGATAAACAGCTTGTTAAGGCGAAATAATCTGTCTGCTGAAGCGCAGCGTGTGGAAACAGCGGGTGGATTGTCGGAAGCGCTGCAACAGAGGTGGGATCTGGTGGTGGCAAACGAACAGACGAATCCGAGCGCGGTACATGTTCTGGATGTGCTGGCAAAGCTGAAGCTGGATACTCCGTTAATTGTGCGAATTACCCGGTGGGATGAGCAAATAGCCACTTGTTTATTTGCTGCAGGTGCACAGGATGTGCTGTTGCAGTCGGATTCAATACGCCTGGTGGCGGCGGTTCGGGGTTGTCAGCGCCAGATTGAACGTTTGCAGGATTTGTACGAGACACAATTGGCTCTGGAGAGGAGCGAAGCGCGTTTTCGTGCGATTGCTTCCAATTTGCCGGGGCTGGTGTTTCAGTTTGTGCTGGAAGCAGACGAGCGTGTTTTTTTTCCTTATGTCAGCGAGAGCTCCAGAACACTGCTCGGCCTTTCTCCTGGTTATCTGCAAAAGAATCCGGATGCGTTTGCCAGCCTGATTCAGGCGGAAGATGCGGCGGATTATGACCGATCACTGCTGGATTCATGCAGGCAGCTTTCAGCCTGGAACTGGGAAGGACGGATTCAAGCGCGTGGAGACGAAGATATCAAGTGGATCAGCCTGCGGGCTACGCCTCGTCGAACGCCGCGTGGTGCGGTGTTATGGGACGGAATTATGCTGAATATCACGCGCAATAAACAAATTGAGCTGGAAATTGCCCGGTCACGCGCGCAACTGGAGGAGCTTTCAGCTTACTCGCAAAAGGCCAAGGAGCAGGAACGCATGCGGATCGCTCGTGAGATTCATGATGACATCGGTGGAACTTTGACAGCAATCAAATGCGAACTGGTACCTTGCCTGGATAATTCCAGCCGTGCTCCGGAGTTTTACCGCAACAAGGCGGCAGCAGTGGAATCGCTGGTGGATATGGTAATTGACAGCACACGCCGGATTGCACTTGATCTGCGGCCGGGCGTACTTGATTGTGGCATTGTGGCAGCGGTGCGATGGCAGGCACGCGAATTCAATCAGCGTACTGGTATTGCCTGTGTGGTGGCGTGTAATTGCGAAGAAATAATGCTGGATGGTGATCTGGCTGTAGCAATCTTCCGGATTTTTCAGGAAGCGCTGACTAATATTGCCAAACATGCGCATGCAGCGGAAGTGCAGGTGAAATTATCTGAAGCGGATAACCAGGTATATCTGGAAGTGACAGACGATGGCTGTGGCATCACCCGCCCGGATATGAATAAGGTAAATTCATTTGGTATACGCAGCATGCGCGAACGCTGTCAGCAGCTCGGTGGACACTTTTATATTCAAAAGAAAAAAGAAGCTGGCACGGAGGTGATGATTCGAATTCCGGTTAATGGACGTGTTTCATCCCGTGATCGGTTGGGTGGACAAGAGGGATGAAACAAAGATTGTCAACTGACAAAATAAGGATGCCATCATGATCAGAGTGATGATCACCGATGATCATGCAATTGTGCGTCAAGGGCTCAAGCAGATTCTGAGTGAGACAGGTGATATCAGCGTAACCGGGGAAGCAGAAAGCGGTTTCCAGGCGATGAGAGTTGTGCGCCAGCAGGATTTTGACGTAATGCTGCTGGATATTTCGCTGCCTGACCGCAACGGGCTGGATGTGCTCAAGCAAATCAAGAAGGAATATCCGGAGCTCGCAGTGCTGATGCTGAGCATGCATAATGAAAGCGAGTTTGCCATTCGTGCGCTCAAGGCGGGAGCGGCTGGTTATCTGAATAAGCAAAGTGCGCCGGCGCAACTGGTCACCGCGATTCGTCAGGTTGCATCCGGGCAGAAATTCATAACACCTGCGCTGGCGATGGAACTGGCCAATGCTATTACTGCAGATACAGATCGACCTTTGCACGCTGCATTATCCGATCGTGAATTTCAAACGTTATGCTTGATTGCTTCCGGCAAAGGGCTTTCCGAAATCTCGGAAGAAATGTGCCTGAGTCCCAAAACGGTTAGCGTTTACCGTACCCGCCTGCTGGAGAAGCTGAAACTTACCAATAACAGCGAGCTGATTCGTTACGCCATTATGCATCAGCTGGTTGATTAGTCCTTGAAAATACCTGTTTATCAAATATAAACGCCATTTTTTACCTGATTCAGCATCTTGCTGATGTTTTTCAGGAATCCTCCAAAATGGTTGCCTCCCGTGTGCAGTGTTTTCCTTGCCTGCCCGATCTGTCCGATTGTTGCATTGTATGCATCTTGCGCGACATCTCGCATAACCACGATTTCTACAGTAATCCTAAAGTTTTTATAAGCGATAGTCGTTGATCCGGAATATAGCCGGAAGCAGTGCTGTTATCGGTTCATTTTTTTCTGGCATCGGTTTGGTTGAGATTATGAAAACAGTTCTAACTACGGAAACAGTGAAATGAGTGTATTTATCAGCAGGGGCTTCACTTTGGTCGAGCTGATGATCACGATCAGCATTGCTTCCATCCTGCTCGCTGTGGCTGTTCCAAGTTATCAATCCCTGATGAAAGGGTCGCATTTGACCACACAGGCCAACGAATTCATGACGGCTTTGCACTACGCCCGTTCTGAAGCGGTGAAACGGGGAATGCGGGTAACTATTTGTAAAAGCGCGGACGGCGCAACCTGTAACGGAGACAGCTGGCAGGACGGCTGGTTGATTTTTAGCGATGCCGGTACGGCCGGTTTTGTTGATAGCGGCGATGAAGTCTTGCGAGTTTTCCCAAAGCTGGCGGGAAGCTCGCTGAAAGGCGGAAGCAATTTTAGTGACAGGATTTCGTATTTGCGCAATGGGCGTAGTCAAGGCGGCAACAATCTGCCAAATGGCACATTTACCTTATGTCATCAGGAAGATGCTCGCGAAATCATTATTAACGTTTCCGGGCGGGCAAGAGTAGAAAAAGGTAGTTGTCCGGCGAATAAGGAGTTTTCTGATGAAAGTGAAGATGAAAATTAAACAGAGTTTTCTTTCCATCCGTATGCAAACAGGTACGGGCATGATTGAAGTACTGGTAGCCATTGTTATTCTTTCGATTGG
>JACTML010000013.1 GCA_014584635.1 Nitrosomonas eutropha
ATTTTCTGGAAAGCATTTGAAGTTATGAAAATTGCGGTTACTGGGATTGGTTATGTAGGGCTATCTAACGCGTTATTGCTAGCGCAAAATAATGAAGTCGTTGCTCTGGATATTCTTTCTGAAAAAGTTGAAAAGCTCAATCGTAAGGAATCGCCTATTGAAGATATGGAGATTGTAGACTTTTTGGCAAATAAACCATTGAATTTCCATGCAACAGTTGATAGATATGAAGCATATAAAGATGCTGATTTTGTTATTATTGCTACGCCGACAGATTATGACCCTGAAACCAATTATTTTAATACAAGCTCGATTGAAGCAATTATCCGCGATGTCATGGTTATAAATCCGCGAGCGGTAATGGTAATTAAATCCACTATTCCAGTCGGCTATACCGCCAGAATACGGAAGATGCTGGATACAGATAATCTGATTTTTTCTCCTGAATTTTTACGCGAGGGTAAAGCACTTTACGATAATTTATATCCTTCGCGTATTGTGGTAGGTGAACGTTCTCAGCGTGCCGAGGTGTTTGCTGATCTGCTCAAGCAAGGTGCTGTTAAGCGAGATATTCCGGTGCTATTCACGGGTAGTACCGAGGCGGAGGCAATCAAGCTGTTCGCCAATACTTTTCTGGCGATGCGCGTTGCCTATTTTAATGAGCTGGACACCTATGCTGCTACAAATGATCTGGATCCACGCCAGATTATTGATGGTGTTTGTCTGGATCCACGTATAGGAAATTATTACAACAATCCGAGTTTTGGATACGGTGGATACTGCTTGCCCAAAGACACGAAACAGTTATTGGCTAATTACCGAACGGTACCGCAAAATTTGATTCGCGCTATTGTTGAAGCCAATGGCACACGTAAGGATTTTATCGCGGATGAAATTATCCGCCGTCAACCCAAAATCGTTGGGGTATATCGACTGGTTATGAAGGCGGGTTCAGATAATTTTCGAGCATCCAGTATTCAAGGTATCATGAAGCGCGTCAAAGCTAAGGGAATTGAGGTAATTGTTTACGAACCAGTATTGAGTGAAGCTGAATTTTTCAATTCGCGAGTGGTGAATGATCTTGAAATTTTTAAACGCGAAGCGGATGTTATTGTTGCCAATCGTAAGACTGATGCACTGGCAGATGTCGCTGACAAGGTTTATACGCGTGATTTATTCGGGAGTAATTAATTGAAGGTACTTATCACTGGTTCAGCTGGTTTTATTGGGTCAGCATTGACGCTTCGACTGCTGGAACGCGGCGATACCGTCATCGGGGTTGACAATCACAATAATTATTACGATCCACAGATCAAAGAAGATCGTCTTGCCCGTTTTGCGGATCATCCTGGCTACATTCATTTACGTCTTGATCTGGCTGATCGAGAAGGTATTTATACCTGTTTTAAGGCGCATAAACCGCAACGTGTAGTAAATCTGGCAGCCCAGGCAGGAGTACGTTACTCCATTGAAAATCCCCTTGCCTATATTGACAGCAATATTGTTGGTTTTGCGCATATCCTTGAGGGCTGCCGCCACAATGATGTCGAACACTTGGTTTATGCCAGCAGCTCCAGTGTGTATGGCGCTAATACAACAATGCCATTTTCAGTGCATCATAATGTTGATCATCCATTCAGCCTCTATGCTGCCAGTAAAAAATCCAATGAACTCATGGCGCATACCTATAGCCATCTATACAATCTTCCGACTACCGGCTTACGTTTTTTTACTGTTTACGGTCCTTGGGGACGGCCGGATATGGCGCTGTTTAAGTTTACTAAAGCTATCCTTGCTGGTGAAAAGATTCCAGTCTTCAATTATGGTAAACATCGTCGCGATTTCACCTATGTAGACGACATTGTAGAGGGGGTAATCCGCGTGCTGGATCGGCCTGCCAGACCCGATTCAACCTGGAGTGGAGCAAAACCGGATGCGGGTACCAGTATGGCTCCCTGGCGTGTTTATAATATTGGTAATAACAGCCCAGTTGAGCTAATGGATTATATTGCCGCATTGGAAAAAGCACTGGGTAAAAAAGCGGATATGGAGATGCTGCCGTTACAGCCGGGTGATGTACCGGATACCTATGCCGATGTATCTGATCTTGTCGAACAATTCGATTACAAACCCGGAACACCTGTCGAACAGGGAATAGCTAATTTCGTGGCATGGTATCGTAGTTACTTCAATTTGTAGGAGAAAACATGCAGCTGCAGAACATCAAGCTGGCCGTGATCGGCCTCGGGTATGTAGGTTTGCCATTGGCCGTCGAATTTGGTCGTAAACGTCCTGTCGTCGGATTTGATATCAGCCAAAAACGAATTGATGAACTGCAAAAGGGAAACGATTTTACGCTGGAAACTACACGGGAAGAGTTGGCGGCGGCAAAGCATTTGACATTCACGACAAACATAGAAGATTTGCGTGCCTGTAATTGCTACATTATTACGGTTCCGACACCAATTGATGACCATAAACGTCCTGACCTTACTCCGCTTGTTAAAGCTTCAGAAACGGTTGGCAAGGTTTTGAAAAAAGGCGATATCGTTATTTATGAATCTACCGTTTATCCTGGCTGTACCGA
Organism: Nitrosomonas eutropha; assembly: GCA_014584635.1. GTDB lineage: Bacteria > Pseudomonadota > Gammaproteobacteria > Burkholderiales > Nitrosomonadaceae > Nitrosomonas > Nitrosomonas eutropha_B. The sequence continues at coordinate 2,588 of JACTML010000013.1, forward strand.
AGAAGATTGTGTGCCAGTGCTGGAATGTGTTTCCGGTCTGAAATTTAATCAGGATTTCTACTGTGGCTACAGCCCGGAACGTATCAATCCTGGTGACAAGGAACATCGCGTTACCACTATCCGGAAAGTGACCTCGGGCTCAACTCCAGTAGTTGCTGATTTAGTGGATGGATTGTATAACGAGATCATAACGGTGGGAACGCATAAGGCGGAAAGTATCAAAGTAGCTGAAGCGGCCAAAGTGATTGAAAATACCCAGCGTGATGTGAATATTGCGCTGATCAACGAATTGGCGCTTATTTTTAACAAAATGGGAATTGATACGGAAGCGGTATTAAAAGCAGCGGGTAGTAAATGGAATTTTTTGCCGTTTCGTCCCGGATTGGTGGGGGGGCATTGTATAGGGGTGGACCCATACTATCTGACCCATAAAGCCCAAGCGATAGGACATCATCCTGAAATTATTCTGGCTGGTCGGCGATTAAATGACAGTATGGGTGTATATGTGGTTTCGCAGGTGGTTAAAGCCATGACCAAGAAGCGCCTCCAGGTGGAAGGAGCCAAAGTACTGATTATGGGGCTTGCGTTCAAGGAAAATTGTCCAGATCTGCGTAACACGCGAATAGTGGACATTGTCGCTGAACTTGAAGACTATAACTGCAAAGTGGATGTGTATGATCCATGGGTGGATAAAGCAGAAGCACAGCACGAATATGACATTACTCCGATAGAAGCACCGAAATCAGGTGATTATGATGCGATTATTCTTGCGGTTGCACACCAACAGTTCAAGGATATGGGAGCTTCTGCTATTCGTACACTGGGTAAACCTGGTGCTGTTCTGTACGACCTTAAATATGTGCTTGATCCGCAGGAATCAGATTTGAGATTGTAAGCGGTCTTTTTTCATTTCTGTTTTTAAAACTGAATACACTGAGCGCTTTGAATACGTAGTTCTGTATTGATGAATCAGATATAGTGCCTAGTCCGATTAACGGATCTTCGGAAAGCTGTATCCGTTTCAGATAAATTTGACTATACTCATCTCTTCCCTCTGTTTTCTGTATCCTGAGTTACCCAGGCAGTGCTTAGCTGTCTTATGTGATACTCGAATTTGTATGCATCATGTCTCAAATTTACTTTGATCATAATGCCACGACTAAAGTGGATGAGGCCGTACTGGAAGCAATGCTGCCTTATTTTCGTGAACATTATGGTAATGCATCCAGTAGTCATTCTTCCGGACTAAATACGCGCCGGGCAATTAATCGGGCGCGTGAGCAGGTGGCCCGAGCTGCAGGCGCTCAGCCTGCACAAGTTATTTTTACCAGCGGCGGTTCCGAGGCGAATAATCTGTTTATTCGTGGAGTATCGGATAGTCTGAGACCTTCCGCGTTAGCTGTAAGTGCGATCGAGCATCCATGCGTTCTGCGTACAGCACAGGCGTTGACAAGAAAAAATGATGAAAAATGGCAACTGCACCGTCTTGCCGTGGATATGGCCGGACAGATAATGACCGATGAAGCATCGAAAGTATTGACCGGAGAAAAACCAGCTATAGTTTCGGTAATGCTGGCAAATAATGAAACAGGTGTAATTCAGGATATTGCTTCTATTGCCGAGATTGCAAAAACGCAAAATGCATGGATACATACTGATGCGGTCCAGGCATTTGGTAAAATTCCGGTAAATTTTATGGAGCTTGGTGTACATGCGATGACATTATCCGCCCATAAAATTTATGGACCCAAGGGGGCAGCAGCGCTGATTGTTGATTCGCGCTTGCCAATCAGGCCGCTTATTTATGGGGGCGGGCATGAAAATGGATTGCGTTCCGGAACCGAGAATGTCCCGGCTATTGTTGGGTTTGGTGTGGCTTGTGAGCTTGCTGTATCCAGATTGGCTGAATCAATGGCCTATACCATAAAGTTACGCGATCATCTGGAGCGCGGTTTGCTGGAAATGGGGGCTACGGTATTCGGGTTAGGGGCGCCTCGCTTACCGAATACCTGTTATTTTGCGTTACCGGATATTGAAGGCGATACTCTGGTTGTACGTCTGGATAAAAAGGGGTTCGCCGTTGCCAGTGGCGCTGCCTGTTCCAGTGCGACGCCAGGTAAAAGCCATGTACTGGAGGCAATGAATGTATCGCCTGTTTTGGCACGGTGTGCGGTGAGAGTAAGTTTGGGGCCGGATAATACAATTGAAGAGGTTAAAGCCTTTCTTGTTGCTACCAGGCATATTGTTGATGGGCTGAGAAAAATGAGTGCGCTGCTAAATGCGTGAATATGTCAGGATGAATCTGCGAATAAGCAAGGTTAACCGTAAAAATGACTGATCAGGCTGGCCGGCTTCCTGCTAAAGCAATTATCTTGAGTGCCGGGCAAGGCAGGCGGTTATTACCTCTAACGGAAAATACTCCCAAATGTCTGTTGCCTGTTTCGGGTAAACCGGTGATTGCCTGGCAGATTGATACCCTGCTGGCTAATGGTATCCAGGAAATTGTGATTGTTGCTGGCTTTCAGATCGGCAAGGTAGAGGCACTGATAGCAGAATGCTATCAGGCTTACCCAGCTATCCGGGTTGTATTTAATCCTTTCTATGAAGTGGCTGATAATCTGGCTAGCTGCTGGATTGTGCGGGAGGAGATGAATACCGGTTTCCTGTTATTAAATGGGGATACGTTGCTGGGAGATAACCTGCTGTCAGGTGTACTGCACGCACAAACTGCACCGATCACGTTATGCATTGATTTCAAAGAAATATTCGATGATGACGACATGAAAGTACAGCTTGATGCGCAAGGTCGGGTAAAGCAAGTCAGCAAGAAACTGTCAGCAAAGGAAACAGATGCGGAATCGATTGGTTTGATTCGTTTTAACGAAAAAGGCGCTCAACTTTTTTATAATGCAGTAGATCAGGCATTACGTGAACCGGAGAAACTTGGATCATGGTATCTGTCTATTGTTAGTGCGTTAGCTAAGCAGGGCGTGGTAGGCAGCCATTCTGTTGCTGGTAATCACTGGTGTGAAATTGATTTCATTCAGGATTTGCAAAAAGCAGGCAACTGTTTTTCTTATCAGGAAACTGACGCTGCAACTCTGTCGGGCTGATCCGAAAAAAGGATAATGAGTATAGAAATATTTAATGGCACCATGCAGAAATTTGGTGCACCTGATACAGTCATCCACCAGTTTCAACACTGGAGCTTGCTGTTACGCCCGGCTCAGCTGACTTTAGGCGCGCTGGTTCTCGTTGCGCATGAACCGGTACAAAGTTTTTCTGCATTGAGTAGCGCCAGTTTTGCTGAATTGCAGATTGTGACAGGCAAGATTGATTTTGCCTTAAAAAAAGCCTTTCAATACGACAAACTGAACTACCTCATGCTGATGATGGTAGATCCTGATGTTCATTTTCATGTTATTCCCCGATATGCACAGATCAGGGAGTTTGTCGGTAAATCTTTTCGTGATGCCGGCTGGCCTGGTGTGCCCGATTTCAGCGAGGTTAATGAGACGGATTCCAATACAAACCAGCAAATAATTAAGTATTTGATTTCATGTTGGGAATAAATCTGAAAGATATTGTGTTTTTTCATGGCTGCTGATAGCGACAACACGACACAGGCCAGCTTCCCTTTATATGAAGCGCGGGCACTGGTGCGCGACCTGATGACGCCTGATCCCAGAATTTATTGGCTGGATTTTTTGTTCCACATCACGCTGGGCTGGGCAGCTTTCGTAACAACACTGCATACATCCTTGTTTTCCATTTGGCAGATACTTTCCTACTGGGTGGCAGTATTTGCTTTTTATCGTGCAGCCATTTTCATTCACGAGCTTGTTCATCTTGAGCGTGGAACATTTAAATTGTTCCGACTGGTGTGGAACTTGTTTTGCGGTATTCCATTCATGATTCCTTCCTTTACCTATGATGGTGTGCACTATGATCATCATAAACCGGCGGTTTATGGCACTGCTGAAGATGGAGAATACTTGCCGTTTGCTACACGACATCCAGCTGGATTAATCGGATATGTGCTTCTTTCGCTGATTTTACCGCTGTTGCTGGTAGTACGATTTTTGCTGCTGACGCCAATTTCCTATCTGATCCCCCCTTTGCGAAAAGTTGTCTGGGAACGTGCTTCCTCGTTGACAATTAATCCGGCTTATATTCGTAAGAAAGATGCGGTGCGCAATGATCGTTACTGGCGAATGCAGGAACTGGCAACGTTTTTATTTGCTGCGGCTGTTGTCGCCAGCGTGATATTGGGAAAATTGTCCTGGCAGGTACTAGCACTGTGGTACGCAATTGCTGTTGCAGTATTCTTGCTGAATTCATTGCGTACCCTGGTTGCCCATGCGTATCGTCATGAAAATGATCGCAATTTGACACTGGTTGAGCAATATCTTGATTCTGTTAATGTCCCCGGTAATTTTTTCACCGGGTTATGGGCGCCGGTCGGGCTGCGATACCATGCCACGCATCACCTTTTCATGAGTATGCCCTACCATAATCTGGGCAAAGCATACAGGCGGCTTGCGCAGCAATTGGGGGGTGATGGTATTTTACAAACCAACCGTAGCGGGTTATGGTCCGCGCTGAAGCAGATATGGCGGGAAGCTGCCGTTGCGTCAATCAGAAAAAATACGCAAGGTTAATGTTTGCTATTTCTATAATTTTTCTACCATTAAGAATCTGCAACTGTTTGTGAGCAAGGGACAGGAATTAACCAGGCTGGTGTTGCTGCGTCATGGGAAAAGTGTCTGGAATAAGGATAGACACTTTACCGGCTGGAGTGACATCGCGCTAAGTTTGCAAGGTGAAGAAGAAGCACAAAAGGCCGGGCGATCGCTCATGCGAGCGGGCTTTACTTTTGATGCCTGTTACAGCTCCGAGCTGAAGCGTGCTCGGGATACACTTGCCCATGTGCAAAGCGTAATGGGTTTGAACTATCTTCCAGTTCATCGAAGCTGGCGATTGAACGAACGACACTATGGTGCGCTGGAAGGTATGCGTCCTTGGGCTGCCATACGTAAATTTGGTATCTGGCCGGTGTTGAAAACCCAACTCTATTTTGATGCGATACCGCCATTACTCAAAGCGGATGATCTTCGTGCACCAGCAAATCAGCAACGCTATGCAGCCGTTGATCATTCCCGGCTTCCTCTTGCTGAGAGCCTGCAACAGGTACTGGAACGTGTACAACCGTTTTTGCAGAAAACTATCCTGCCGGAAGTCCGGCAGGGAAAACGATTGCTGATTGTTTCACACAAAGGGATTTTAAGAACGCTGATTATGCAGCTGGAAGGGCTGACCAGTGCACAGGCAATGCGCCTGTCAGTTACAACCGGCCAGCCGCTTTGTTATGAGCTGGATCGTTCATTTAACCCGGTTAACCGCTATTATTTACCAGGCTGAGAGCTGAAGATTTAAGGCAGGCCTTTAATCAGTAAATGGTTATTTATCGTCCCGGTCTGTCTGATTGCTGGTGATACCGGAAAAGACGCCGGTTGAAATTTTATATAAAAGGTCTGCAGTCATTTGCGTGAGTTTT
>JACTML010000107.1 GCA_014584635.1 Nitrosomonas eutropha
GTAGGCGATCAGTTCATAGTATATTTTTCCGCTGCAGACGATCAGACGTTTGATATTTTCAGTTGCAAGTGCTTCTGTTTCGGAAATGATCGGTTGAAACCTGCCGTTTGCCAGCTCCTCCAGGGATGAAATCGCCTCTTTGTGGCGCAACATGCTCTTGGGTGTGATAACGATCAGCGGTTTACGCATAGGCCGGATGATTTGTCTGCGCAGCAAATGGAAGATTTGTGCGGGCGTAGAGGGAATGCATACCTGGATATTATATTCAGCACACAGTTGCAGGAAGCGCTCCAGACGCGCCGAGGAATGTTCCGGCCCTTGTCCTTCATAACCGTGCGGCAGCAGCAAAACCAGCCCGCACAAGCGTCCCCATTTTGCTTCGCCGGAAGCAATAAACTGATCAATGACAACTTGGGCGCCGTTGGCAAAATCGCCAAATTGCGCTTCCCAGATCACCAGTTCATCCGGACGGGCAGTTGCATAGCCATATTCAAAAGCCAGTACGGCTTCTTCCGACAGAATCGAATCAATGACCGTGAAATCGGATTGTGTCGGGGTGATGTAGCGTAGGGGAACGTATATCCCGTCTTCCCATCGATCCTGTTCACGGCTTTGGTCGTGCAATACAGCGTGACGGTGGAAAAATGTGCCACGCCCGCTATCCTGTCCGGAAATTCGTACCGGGCAACCTTCTTTCAGCAGGGAAGCATAAGCCAGACTTTCAGCCATTCCCCAATCCAATGGGTGGCTGCCTTCTCCCATTTTGCGGCGATCTTCGATAACTTTCGCTACCCGGGGGTGTAACTGGAAGGTAGCGGGAAGCGTGGTAAGGCGTTCCGCCAGGTATTTCAGTTCTTCAATGGCGATGCCCGTTTTTACAGGCTGGTTCCATTTGCCGGGAGAGATGAAAGGCGCCCAGTTGGCGGTATTGGGAGATTTGTAGTCGTAGCAGATAGTGGTGTTGGGGTTGCGTCCTTCATCCATGGCATCCTGATAAGTTTGTACCATGGCTTCTGCTTCGGCTGCTTCGATAATCCCTTGCTGGATAAGCCGGTCAGCGTAGAGCTTGCGAATGCCGGGATGCTGGTGAATAGCGCGATACATGGATGGCTGGGTGACCATGGGTTCATCCTGCTCATTGTGGCCCAGCTTGCGAAAGCAGACCAGATCAATGGCAATATCCTTGCGAAACTGCATGCGGAAATCAAGTGCGATTTCGGTTGCCAGAATGACAGCATCAGGATCATCCCCGTTGACATGCAGAACTGGCGCATCAATCATTTTGACGACATCCGTGCAATACAGGGTAGAGCGGCTGTCGCGCGGATCAGATGTGGTAAAGCCAATCTGGTTGTTGATGACGATGTGAACGGTTCCGCCGGTTCCATAGCCGCGTGTTTGTGACAGATTCAGCGTTTCCATGACAACACCTTGTCCGGCAAAGGAGGCATCACCATGAATCAGTACCGGAACAATCAGATCGCCGTTTTTGTCACCCATGCGGTGCTGGCGCGCACGCGCGGACCCTTCCACGACCGGATTGACAATTTCAAGATGTGACGGGTTGAAAGCAAGCGCCAGGCGCATCACTCCGCCGGGTGTCATCACTGCAGAAGAAAATCCCTGATGGTATTTGACATCGCCTGCAGTCAGCTCCTGTGGCTGTTTGCCTTCAAACTCCTGGAACAGCTCAGAAGGCATTTTCCCTAATGTGTTGACCAGTACACTGAGACGTCCACGATGCGCCATGCCCATGACGATTTCCTGTACACCTGCGGTACCGGCGTGTTGCAGCAGTTTGTCCAGCATCGGGATCAGGCTTTCATTGCCTTCGCCGGAAAAACGTTTTTGGCCGACGTAGCGGGTATGCAGGTATTGCTCCAGCCCTTCAGCTGCGGTCAGACGTTCAAGAATATGACGCTTGTATTCCGGAGTGAAACTGGGTTGGGAGCAGATGGATTCCAGCCGGTTTTGCAGCCAGCGCTTCTGTTTCACATCGGCAATGTACATGTATTCAACGCCGATGCTGCCGCAGTAGGTTTGCTGCAGTCTGTGCAGAATTTCCCGCAAGGTGGCGTGCACCGGGCCAACCAGCGAACCGGTATGGAACGTCTTGTCCATATCCGCATCGGCAAGTCCGTGGAATTCCGGATCCAGTTCGGGAACATCCTGCTTCTGCTGCAGGTTGAGCGGATCGAGATTGGCCCTGCGCACACCCAGAAACCGGTAAGTGTTGATCAGCTGCAGCACGGCAATTTGCTTGCGTTCCTGCACCTCAAAATCGGCTATTTGCTGTTCTGCCCGCCTTGAAGAGGTAGCGGAGGAGTGCGATTGATGTTGTGCAGATTGAATCAGCGATTCAATCACCGGGGTGTGAGAGATATCGCGGGTGGAAATGGTTTCTGTGGGCTGCAGCGAATCGAAATACAGACGCCATTGATCCGGAACGCTGGTTTGATCTTCCAGATACTGGTCGTAGAGCATTTCGATAAATGCCGCATTGCTGCCGAACAGTTTTGAATCTTCTAAAATTTGTTGTATCACGATAGCCACCTGAAGCGTGTGAAATTACCGCAACGTATCTCCTGCAGGCAGGAGAAAGAAAAACAACAGGGTGCGGATAATCTGCGTGTCTTTTATTTTTGCCGGTACGGTTGCCAGGCTGGTAAATTTCTTGTTATGACCTGTTCAGATATAGTCGCAGCAGTTGTTGTTAGGGAACCTCTGCAAAACTATCTGCGTTGCCATTGCTGCGTTAAAAATCGGCTCAAAATACTCGTTTATTCCGTATAAATTCTGCTTTCTTTCCAATTTCTGCCTTGAACTGACTGCTTCGCTAACGTTTTGCAGAGATTCCTCAGGGGACATCTCTGCGCGGTGCTCCGACATATAACTGGCGCGGTCTGCCTATTTTCTGTTCCGGATCGGAAATCATTTCATTCCATTGCGCAACCCAGCCAACTGTACGGGCGGTAGCAAAAATAGCGGTAAACATGGAAGTTGGAATGCCCAGCGCACGCTGGACGATTCCCGAATAGAAATCAACGTTAGGGTACAGCTTCTTGGTAATGAAGTAATCATCTTCCAGAGCGATTTTTTCCAGTTCCAGTGCAAGCTTGAACAGCCGATCGTTATGCAGTCCCAGTTCATCCAGCACCTCATGACAGGTTTCGCGCATCAACGTGGCACGCGGATCAAAATTTTTGTAGACGCGGTGACCAAAACCCATCAGGCGGAAAGGATCGTTTTTATCCTTGGCGCGCGCAATATATTCGTTGATGCGCGAAACATCGCCGATTTCTTCCAGCATGTTGAGGCAGGCTTCATTTGCGCCACCATGTGCCGGACCCCACAGACAGGTGATGCCGGCGGAGATACAGGCAAACGGATTGGAGCCGCTTGAGCCAGCCAGACGCACGGTGGATGTGGATGCGTTTTGTTCGTGATCTGCATGCAGAATCAGGATGCGGTCCAGCGCCCTGACAATAACCGGATTGGGAACATATTTCTCGGCGGGTGTGGCAAACATCATGTGCAGGAAGTTTTCCGTGAAATCCAGATCATTGCGCGGATAGATGAAAGGTTGCCCGATATTGTATTTGTAGGCAATGGCTGTAATCGTCGGCAGCTTGGCAATCAGCCGGAGGATGGATTGCTCACGATGAGGAGCGTCGGAAACATCCATGGCGTCATGATAAAAAGCAGATAGCGCACCAACCACGGCGACCATGACAGCCATGGGATGGGCATCGCGACGGAATCCGCTGAGAAATCTGATGATTTGTTCATGCAACATCGTATGGTTTTTGATGTTGCTGACAAATTGCGTTTTCTGCTCAACGGTTGGCAATTCCCCGTTCAGCAGAAGATAGCTGACTTCCATGAAATCGCAGCGAGTGGCCAGTTGTTCGATCGGGTAACCGCGATACAGCAGAATACCCTGATCTCCGTCGATGAATGTGATGGCTGATTTACAGCTGGCAGTTGATACAAATCCCGGATCGTAGGTGAACATGCCGCTTTGCTTGTACAGTGAGCGAATATCGATGACATCATGACCTTCATTACCGGACAGGATAGGTAGCTCAATTGTTTTTCCGTTTTCACCGAGTGACAAAGTGGCAACGTTGTGTGAGGACATAGTTTTCTCCATTTATCCTGCAGATTCAAATTTTCCTGACAGATGACCAGGATGTTGGTTAGTTTTCCTGTAAAAGTTTCAGTATGGGCTGGAATGCCTGATCGGGTGCTTCCAGCTTGCCGCTGATCATGCTCCAGAGGTCATGATCAGCATGCGTGAGCAGTACTTCAAACAGCTCACGCTGGCGCGCATCCAGTTGTGCATAATGATTATCCATGAAACGTAACAGCACGATATCCAGTTCCAGCATGCCGCGGCGACAGCGCCAGCGTATGCGGGCCTGCTGATTCATACTGTTTTGTTCAGCATCATGGTTTTTATGCTTTCGATTGCAGCAGTCGGGTTAAGCCCCTTGGGACAGGCATCAACGCAGTTCATGATGGAATGACAGCGGAACAACCGGTAAGGATCTTCCAGGTCGTCCAGCCGCTCGGAAGTCGCCTGATCCCGACTGTCAGCCAGGAAACGGTAGGCTTGCAGTAACCCGGCCGGCCCGACAAACTTATCCGGATTCCACCAGTAGGAAGGGCACGCTGAAGTACAGCAGGCACACAGGATACATTCGTACAGCCCGTTGAGCTGGGCGCGTTCCTCCTGGGATTGTAACCGTTCAGTTTCCGGTGGAGGATCATTATTGATCAGATAAGGCTTGACCAGGTGATATTGCTTGAAAAACTGGCTCATATCAACGATGAGATCGCGAATAATCGGAAAACCCGGCAGCGGGCGGATTTCCACCGGTTCGCGCAGCCCGGCAAGAGGCGTAATGCAGGCGAGGCTGTTGCGACCATTGATATTCATGGCATCGGAGCCGCATACCCCTTCCCGGCAGGAGCGCCGCAGGCTGAGACTGTCATCAACGGACTTGATACGGATCAGTGCATCCAGCAGCATTTTATCTGTCGGCGCAAGCTCAATATCATAATCCTGCATGTACGGCTTTTCATCCTTGTCCGGATCGTAACGGCTAATCGAAAATAGCATAATGCACTCCTTTTTCCGTTTATTTTAGCTCAATCAGAAAAACATCTTATCCCAAAAGGATATGGATGGTTTTACGACAGTGCCAGGAAGATGATTGTCATGCAGCAGAATTGGAATAGCTTTTCATGCTCCTGAATGGCTGATCTGATTGACAATGAACTGTTTTACCAGTTCGGCATTGGCTGCCATGCGCTCAAAACGCTGCGGCAGTTTTTCCAGGTTGTCGTAACCGTTTGGCCTTTCCGGCACGAAACCGACTGCTTCCTGAATACTGTCTGCAAATTTGACGGGCAGTGCTGTTTCCAGACAGACAAGCGGAACGTCGGGTTCACGCAGCGCCATGCCGACTTTGAGCCCGTCTGCTGTATGCGTATCAATCAGTGTATTGAATTTATGGTGTATTTCCCGAATGGTTGCAATGCGTGCAGCATGGTTGCTGGTTCCGGAAACGATGCCAAAATCTCCGATCTTTTCCCAGAGATCGGTACCGGAAAGATCAAATGATCCGCCCTGATCGATCGATTGCCAGAGCGTTTTGACTCGAACGGCGTCCCGGCCGGTCAGATCGAAAATAAAGCGCTCAAAGTTGGATGCCTTGGAGATATCCATCGAAGGGCTGCTGGTCTGTCTGGTTTCAGCCGTTGTGCGTGGCCGGTACAGACCGGTACGAAAAAACTCATCCAGGACATCGTTTTCATTGGTGGCCAGAATCAGCTGTTTGATCGGCAACCCCATCATACGCGCGACATGACCGGCAAAAATATTGCCAAAATTTCCTGAAGGCACTGAAAAAGATACTTTCTCGGTGCAGGAACGAGTCACTGTCAGATAAGCTTTGAAGTAGTAGATAATTTGGGCAGCAATGCGCGCCCAGTTGATTGAGTTGACCGCACCGATATGATATTTCTGCTTGAACGCCTGATCGTTGCTGACGGTTTTGACAATATCCTGACAGTCGTCAAATACACCTTCAATCGCGATATTAAAGATGTTTGCATCCTGCAGCGAAAACATCTGTGCAGTTTGAAAAGCACTCATTTTTCCATAAGGCGACAGCATGAATACGCGAATACCCCGTTTGCCGCGCATGGCGTATTCTGCGCTGGAACCGGTATCACCGGAAGTTGCGCCCAGAATGTTCAGCTCTTTGTTTTGTCTGGTGAGTACGTATTCGAACAGGTTGCCAAGAAATTGCATGGCCATGTCCTTGAATGCCAGGGTGGGGCCATTGGACAGATGCAGCAAGTGCAAACCAGGTTCCAGCGTTTGGACGGGCGTAATGTCTTTGCTGCCAAAAGCCTCTGCAGTATAAGTGCGTGTAATCAGCGTGCGTAAATCGTCAGCAGGAATGTCGTCCATAAAGCGCGACAGGATTTCAAACGCAAGCGAGGGGTAGTCAAGCGTTCGCCAGGATTCAAGCTCGGCCAGGCTGATTTGCGGATAAGATTCCGGCATGGCCAGCCCGCCATCCGGCGCCAGTCCACCTAACAGAATTTCTGTAAATGTTTTGGGCGGCATGCCGCCCCGGGTCGAGAGATAACGCATAGTAGTCTGTGATAAGCGCGGAATGAAGCAGCCGGCTGATTTTTATCGACAGCAGGCTGACCTCGAAAGAAATCAGGAATCGGTTGAGCGTAAATAAAGCAAAACCTGAAGGGTGTTAACTGCCAAGTTCCTCAAGCCGGATCCGGATAATTTTATCAGCCATGGCGGGGAGGTTCTGAATTTTTTCTATGGCTGTATTGATATTCTTTTCCCGGGTTTTATGCAGCAGCATGATGACGTTGACTTTGTCTTCCCTGTCGGCATGCTCTTTCTGGATCATTGCGCTGATGGAGATTTCGTTATCTGCCAGGATGCGCGTGATATCGGCCAGCACACCGGGTTTGTCCGTAACCTGAAGCCGCAAGTAGTAAGCAGTTTCCACGGCATCCATTGAGACGATAGGCGTATCGGACAACAGCTCCGGCAGAAATGCCAGCACGGGAACCCGGTGTTCCGGGCTGGAGGTAAGCAGGCGGGTGACATCCACCAGGTCGGCAATCACTGCGCTGGCAGTCGGTTCCGCACCGGCGCCGGCACCATAGTACAGCGTGGGTCCAACAGCATCTCCTTTGACGATAATCGCATTCATGACGCCTTCCACGTTGGCGATCAGCCGTTTGACCGGAATCAGTGCCGGGTGGACACGCAGTTCGATACCGCTGGCCGTGTGTTTGGTAATGCCCAGCAGCTTGATGCGGTAACCCAGTTCTTCAGCGTAACGGATATCATCATTGGCCAGATTTGTGATGCCTTCAATATAGGTTTGATCAAACCGGACCGGAATGCCAAAGGCAAGCGCAGCCATGATGGTGATTTTATGGGCGGCATCCACGCCTTCAATATCAAAGGTTGGATCCGCTTCGGCATAGCCCAGCTGTTGTGCACTGGCCAGAACGGTAGCGAAATCCAGTCCCTTGGTGCGCATTTCCGACAGGATGAAGTTACTGGTTCCATTGATGATGCCGGCGATCCATTCAATGCGATTGGCTGCCAGACCTTCACGCAATGCCTTGATGATGGGAATGCCGCCCGCCACCGCTGCTTCAAATGCAACAATGACATTATGTTGCTGGGCGGCAGCAAAGATTTCGTTACCGTGATTTGCCAGCAATGCCTTGTTGGCAGTGACGACGTGCTTGCCGTGGGCGATGGCTTCGAGGATTGCCTGTTTGGCAATGGTTTGGCCCCCGATCAGCTCGACGACGATATCAATATCGGGGTGACGGGCAATTTCAAGTGCGTCGGTGGTGACGATAACATTATCACCGGCAGCCAGGTTGCGTGCTTTTTCCTGATCCAGATCGGCGATCATGCGAATGATGATGCTGCGACCGGTTCTGCGCGTGATTTCCTGCTGGTTGCGTTTCAGAACAGTATACGTACCGCCGCCAACGGTGCCGACACCGAGCAGCCCTACATGAATTGGCTTCATAAC
>JACTML010000104.1 GCA_014584635.1 Nitrosomonas eutropha
GATTGTCAGTATTATTCTCGATGGAGAAAACGCCTGGGAATCCTACCCTTATAACGGGTATTATTTTCTGGATGATTTATACGGCATACTGGAAAAAAACGCTGATATTCGCACGACTACCTTGCACGCATATATCACCAGGTTATCCGAAAACAAAACTGAAGTCTCACGATTGCCGGCACTGGCTGCCGGAAGCTGGGTATACGGTAATTTTTCCACCTGGATAGGCGATCGTGACAAAAACCAGGCGTGGGATTTATTGTGCGCTGCCAAACAAAGTTATGACCTCGTCACGCATAGTGCACGCCTGACAGATGAAGAAAAAAAGGCAGCCGAACGGCAACTGGCTTCCTGTGAAAGTTCTGACTGGTTCTGGTGGTTTGGCGATTACAATTCACCACACTCGGTAGAAAGCTTTGACCTGGCTTTCCGCAAAAATCTCGCCAACCTTTATCGTCTGCTGAACATACCCGCGCCGGTAACCATTCTTGAACCGATCAGTCGCGGGGGAGCTTCTGCGGGAGAAGGTGGTGCAATGCGGCATGCTTCCTGAAAAATAAAAATCAGAGAACCCGCAGAATGAAGCGCCAGCGCTGAATAAAAAGCGAAGCATATTCGAAAGTATGCTGCGATATTTTGACAAGCTCCACAGACACTATGAAAAACCAATAAACATTCAAGGACACTCCAATGACCTCATCCATATCCCTGCTGTTTGGTGTGCACGCCCACCAGCCGATTGGTAATTTTCCCGAGGTCGTCATCGATGCACACCAGCGCTGTTACAAGCCTTTCCTGCAAACCCTGTACCGCTATCCGGAATTTCGCTTTGCCGTACATTTTTCCGGCTGGCTGCTGGATTTTTTATTCGAACGCTATCCCCAGGATATGGCTCTGCTGCGCGAAATGGTCACACGCGGACAGATCGAACTATTCGGCGCGGGAGACACCGAACCGGTACTGGCAGCCATTCCCGAGCAAGATCGCATCGGTCAGCTCAAAACCTTTTCAGCTAAACTTAAAAAGAAGCTGGGGCAATCACCACAAGGTGCCTGGCTGACTGAACGTGTCTGGGAACCCACCGTCACCCCTGCGCTGGCACGCTGCGGCATTCGCTATGTCATTGTGGATGACTACCACTTCATCTGCGCAGGAAAAAATAAAAAAGATCTCAACGGTTACTTTACAACTGAAGAAGATCACCACACGCTTGATCTTTTTCCCATTTCCGAGGCATTACGCTATCGACTCCCGTTTTCTCCCGCGCCGGAAGCGATTGCCTATATTGAATCTCTGGTCGACCAGGCAACAGCCGGGCATCAGTCTGCTGCTATTTACTTCGATGATATTGAGAAATTCGGTATCTGGCCGGAAACCTATCAATGGGTTTACGAGCGCGGCTGGCTGGAACAGTTTATTCAAGGTGTACTGGCTTCTCCGTATATCCAGCTGCAGCGCTATCAGGATTATCATGCTAGTGAGAAAACCCACGGCATTATTTATCTGCCCACCACTTCTTACATTGAAATGAACGAGTGGACCTTGCCTGCCGAACCGGCACACCTTTACGATGATCTGGTGCAGCAAGCCAAATCTACCGGCCAATACGAATATACCCGGCCATTTTTGCGCGGCGGTATCTGGAAAAATTTCTTCTCGCGCTATCCTGAATCCAACTGGATGCACAAGCGCATGCTCAACCTTTCTGCACGCTACGCCAAATTGAAAATCAAGCAACGTACCGCCACCATGCAGCAACATTTGTATGCCGCCCAAGCTAATGATGCTTATTGGCATGGCATGTTTGGCGGCCTGTATCTACCTCATTTGCGGCGTACCATCTACAACAACCTGGTTGAGCTGGAAACACTGCTTGACCAGTGTGCGCCTCGCCCTGCCCGCTATCAGGAAGATACCGACCTGGATGGTATTGAAGAAATTTATCTGCAAAATGGCAGCGTACAGGCTATTCTGAAACTGGACAGCAGCGCCAGTATCTGCGAACTGGACAGTTATCCGCTTAAACATAATTTTGCCGATACTCTCGCCCGTCAAACGGAACACTATTACCGCAAAATACAACACAGCTCGCAGCAGGGTTCGGAACACCACCAATCTGGAATTGCCTCAGCGCATGATCGGATCAGCTTCAAACAAACAATCAATCCGGAAGATCTTGAGCCGGATGCTCACGCGCAACACCTGTTCATTGACTGCTTGAACAGCGAAGCGCTGAATTACCAGCTGCAACCCGTAACACATGAGGACAGGGTCACTTTTCAGGCAAAAACTGTCTCTGGATCCATCAATAAATATTTTCTGATCTCCCGCAATCAGCTGCAGGTAATATACGAATGTACGGGGGAGCCGGACGGATATCTGCAAACCGAAATCAACCTGGCCATGCCCAGCTGCGACGGGCCAGGCGGGCGTTATATCAGAAATCATGCTGTGCTCTCCGGTTTTGGACAACCGCTTGAGCTAAAAGAATTTACAGCACTCACGCTGGAAGACGATACGCTCGGCGGCAGCCTGATGATTACAGTCGCATCCCTTGCAACACTTTACGCCCACCCGCACTTCACCGTTTCGCAGTCAGAGGGCGGATTTGAAAAAATCATGCAGGCAGTCAAACTGACACTGATCTGGTCAGCAACTGTCCGTGAGCAGCAAATTACTCTGCAGTTTGCTAAAAAATAACAGACAATCCGCAAGAATTCGCTCAACAGCGCATTGCCTCGATTGAAACCTTGAGCGGATTCTGAAAGATGGAACCGCAAGTCTCCTGAAAAAAATCCTGAAATTGCCATGAAAGAAGAAATCAGCCGCCTCAAGCAATGTGATAAAAATCAGCTTCCCTGGAAAAAATGGGGGCCTTATTTAAGCGAACGACAATGGGGTACCGTTCGTGAGGACTACAGCGATAACGGCGATGCCTGGAACTATTTTCCACACTATCAGTCCGGAGCACGTGCCTATCGCTGGGGAGAAGACGGTCTGGCAGGTATCAGTGATGATCGGCAGCTGCTTTGTTTCGCACTGGCGTTGTGGAACGGCCGCGATCCGGTTCTGAAAGAACGTCTGTTTGGCCTGAGCAACCC
Organism: Nitrosomonas eutropha; assembly: GCA_014584635.1. Classification (GTDB taxonomy): domain Bacteria; phylum Pseudomonadota; class Gammaproteobacteria; order Burkholderiales; family Nitrosomonadaceae; genus Nitrosomonas; species Nitrosomonas eutropha_B. The sequence goes on from JACTML010000104.1 coordinate 3,102, forward strand.
GCAAGGCAACCATGGTGAAGATGTCAAAGAGTATTACTTTTATCTGGATGCCACACCCACACACAGCTATCTGAAATATCTCTACAAATACCCGCAAGCTGACTATCCTTATGAAGATCTGGTTACTACCAACGGGCAGCGCTCCCGACAGGAATCAGAATACGAGCTGCTGGATACCGGTATTTTTGATGAAAACCGCTATTTTGATATTTTTGTGGAATATGCCCAGGTTGCACCGGAAGATATTCTGATCCGCATCAACGCCATCAATCGGGGTCCTGAAACAGCTGATTTGCGACTGCTGCCGACTCTCTGGTTCCGCAACACCTGGTCATGGCAAGCCGGTTCAGCCAAGCCGCATTTATATCAGGAAGAAAACCGGAGCAGCTATCAGGTCATTCGCGCCAGCCATCATGAACTCGGAGATTACCAGCTGTACTGTGCTGAAGCACCTGCCCTGCTCTTCTGTGAAAACGAAACCAATGCCTGGCGGCTGTTTCGCAGCAACAATAAAGGTCTCTATACCAAAGATGGCATTGATGATTACATTGTTCACGGTAAAACAAATGCAATCAACCCGGCCAACAGTGGTACCAAAGTTGCTGCCGATTACGCATTCACTATTCCTCCCGGAGAATCGCGCCAGATTCAATTACGTTTATGCAAGGCGGATTCCATCAAAGCGGATACAGTTTTTACTGACTTCGACAAACATATCGATCAAAGAAAAAAAGAAGCAGATCATTTCTACGATGCCCTGTCAAACGGGCGCTTGAGCAGGGAACAACAGCGTGTCCTGCGGCAAGCGCTGGCCGGTATGATATGGACCAAGCAATATTACGAATACGACGTGGAATGCTGGCTGAATGAATCTCCCCGTTCCAGCACACGCAACGCTGATTGGCGGCACATGCGCTGTCGGGACATCATTTCCATGCCGGATAAATGGGAATATCCTTGGTTTGCCGCTTGGGATTCAGCTTTTCACGCCCTGCCACTAGCCATGATCGACCCCGCTTTTGCCAAACAGCAGCTCAGCCTGTTTCTGGAAAACCGTTACCAGCACCCCAATGGACAACTGCCCGCCTACGAATGGGATTTCTGTGATGTCAATCCTCCCGTACACGCTTGGGCCGTCTATACGGTTTATCAGATCTGCCAGGATTACCATCAGCAAAAGGATCTGGCTTTTCTAAAAGCTGCCTTTGCCAGTCTGGAACGTAATTACAGCTGGTGGGAATCCCACCGCGAGCCGGATAAAAACGTGTATGAAGGCGGATTTCTGGGGTTGGATAATATCGGCGTATTTGATCGCAGCGCTGCGCTGCCCACCGGTGGTCACCTGGAACAGTCAGATGCTACCGCCTGGATGACGCTGTTCTCGCAGAACATGCTGCAAATGGCGCTGGAACTCAGTTTGCATGATCCGGATTACGAGCAAAGAGTGCTCTCCTATCTGAATAAGTTCATGGCAACCGCAGCTGCCATGCAAGATATCAGTGATGAACACCGGGATATGTGGGATGAGGAAGATGGCTTTTTCTACAATGTCCTGCGTTTTCCGGATGGGCATTCAACCCGTCTCAAGATACGCTCACTGGTCGGACTGCTGCCTTTGTGCGCGGTAACTGTGGTAGAAAAATCCACGCTGGATAAGCTGCCACAGGTTGCGGAATTTTTTGAAAACCTGGTCAAACGCAGAAGTCAATTAACTGCCCATATTTTTTGCCCTATTAAATCCGGCGTGGAAGATCGCCGTTTGCTGGCCATCGTGGATGAAAAGAAATTGCGGCAAATACTGACCAGAATGCTGGATGAGCAGGAATTCCTGAGCCCTCACGGTATTCGGTCACTTTCCAAGTACCACCAGGAGCATCCCTACGAATTTCACTGGAACGGACAAACCTTCACAGCGGATTACCAACCAGGGGAATCCACCACCGGAATGTTTGGTGGCAACTCTAACTGGCGCGGCCCGGTCTGGATACCGGTCAACATCCTGATCATTCGCGCATTGCTGGCGCTGTATGCCTATTACGGCGAAAATTTTCGGATCGAATGCCCCACCGGATCAGGAAAACAATGCAACCTGTTCCAGATCGCACGAATGATTGCTGTCAGATTGCTTCATATCTTCCTACCGGATGAATACGGCCGACGATCGGTATTTGGCGGCACTGAAAAATTTCAGACTGATCCCCACTGGCGGGATTACCTGTTGTTTTATGAATATTTTCACGGCGAAGATGGTTCCGGCCTGGGCGCCAGCCATCAGACCGGCTGGACAGGTGTCATGGCCGCCCTGTTAAGTATATTCGGCTCCCTGGAAGAAGAAGAACTGGCAGAATTGGGCATGCAGGAAATACCAGCCATCCTCGCGGGTAACAACGGAACATAACCCGGCGTCAATCCTCCGACTCTCTCTTACCCACGCAACGCGCGCGCTGTCATTTCTCTAAAAAAATAAACCCATCATATAGCGCGCTATACCGTAAAGAAAAAGGACGCCATAAATGTGGGATTAAATATCTTAAAGAATCTCACATTTTCATCTTACGGCTATGCTATCCAAGGCATATCCAAATTCAGGCTCGATTTCTGATTTTCAGAAAAAAATTCCTGACCAAGTTAGTTTGCTCTGTATCCATCAGCATGGGTGCATGACCAATATTAGTTAATTCAACGACAGCCATACTGGGCTGATGTAATTGCATTTTGTCAACTATCCCGGATGTCAGAACGCTTGATTTCCCTCCATGGAGTAGCAGTACCGGGAGATCAAGCCGATTCCAGTAAGACCATAAATCAAGATCCTTCAGTTTTGATGAATGGAAACCAGAAGAGATGGCAGGATCATAACGATAACCAATCGTACCATCTTCGTATTCACGTGCACTGTATAACGCCATATGGTGCCATTGTGCGTCTGTGAGTGCATTATAAGGCAGTGCCGTACTGCGCATATGCGTTTCCAGTTCATCCAGATTCCGGAAACGGGGATCTTGTCCAACAGTTGTGGCAAACACGGACAGAATACCAGATGAAACAAATGGGCCGATATCACTCAGCACCAGTGCTTTAAGCTGATAAGTATCTGACAAACGCTGCCGGGCGGCCAGCAACATACCAACCAGCCCACCCATTGATACACCAGCCCAGTAAAAATAAGGACGGCCATGAGCAGTTTGCCGGTCAATATGCTTGAGCATACATTCCATATCTGACAGATAAGTCATTGCAGAATTATAGTCTTCTGCATTTTCCAGCCAGTCACTGCGCCCGCGTCCTGCCAGATCGACGCAAATCACCCTGAAATCCTGCTCCAGAGCTATCGCAAGAAAATCAAAATCCCTGCAGTTGCGCGTCAAACCATGTACACAGATCACCACATGGTTATTTTCGGGATCTCCCCAATCTGTATAGGCAAGCCGGCGGTTATGTCGTTCGGATCTTTTTTTTCCAGGCTGTGCTGGTACAGATAGATATTTCCATGAAATTTCTGTGGAATTTTTCATGGCACGCCTCCAGAAGTGAGATCGATCTATTCGAATAAGTCCGGGTGTAATTTGCAAACAGAGGATATTGCAAGAAGATTATTCTGCGTAACGCACACAATATCTTGCAGCCGTAACTGATACATACAGCACAACAGGAAGCAGTCTGGTCTCGCCTGCCAAAAGCTTAAGACACTGCCTGTCGTGCTTTATTCGCAACTGGAAATCACTTTCTGACAACAAAGAGATTGCAGAAACACTCCGAAGCCGTGCAGATAAACTCAGTTTCTGCGGTGAGCTTTTGCAATGCGCATTCTCAATGCATTCAGCTTGATGAAGCCTGCCGCATCCGCTTGCTGATAGGCACCACCATCTTCTTCAAAGGTAGCAATATTGGAATCAAACAGCGAATCTGTCCGGGAATCCCGCCCTACAACCGTAACATTTCCCTTGTAAAGCTTGACTCTTACATGGCCGTTGACATTTGTCTGGGATTCATCGATGAGTACCTGCAGCAACTTTCTTTCCGGACTCCACCAGTAGCCGTTATAAATCAGTGTGGCATAGCGCGGCATCAGATCATCCTTCAGATGAGCAACCTCGCGATCAAGCGTAATCGATTCAATTGCACGATGTGCACGCAACATGATCGTACCGCCCGGAGTTTCATAGCAACCGCGTGATTTCATTCCAACATAACGGTTTTCCACCAAATCAAGACGGCCAATACCATGTTTGCCCCCCAGCTGATTAAGCTTGGTCAATACTGCTGCAGGAGACAGTTTTTCGCCATTCAGCGCCACGATATCACCGCGCTCGTATTCCAGATCCAGATATTCCGGTTCATTTGGCGCTGCTTCCGGAGAAACTGTCCAGCGCCACATACTTTCTTCCGGTTCTATCGCAGGATCTTCCAGTGCGCGCCCTTCATAGGAAATATGCAAGAGATTGGCATCCATACTATAAGGTGATCCCTGTTTTTTCTTCATTTCGATCGGAATACCTTGTTTTTCAGCGTACGCCAGCAGTTTTTCACGTGACGTCAAATCCCATTCGCGCCAAGGTGCAATCACACGAATATCCGGCTGTAAAGCGTAATAGCCAAGCTCAAAACGAACCTGGTCGTTGCCTTTACCGGTAGCACCATGTGCAACGGCATCCGCCCCTGTTTGCCGGGCGATTTCGACTTGGCGTTTGGCTATCAGTGGGCGAGCGATGCTGGTTCCCAGCAGATATTCTCCTTCGTAAATGGTATTGGCACGAAACATGGGAAAAACATAGTCGCGTACAAATTCTTCACGCAGATCTTCAATAAAAACTTCCCTGACACCAAACTGCAAAGCTTTGGCACGCGCCGGTTCAATTTCCTCACCCTGCCCGACATCTGCTGTAAAAGTAACGACC
>JACTML010000184.1 GCA_014584635.1 Nitrosomonas eutropha
GCTGCATGAACAAGCGCCCGCAGATTATCGCATTGGCTATCGTCAGGTTGAGTTGCACACCGCCGCACAATCTGAGATGCCTGATAACTGGTTTGTCGGTGGCTGGTTCCGGTTTCACTCCGGTCAGCAGGAATCCTCCCGTCAGGCAATCAAAACACTGCTGGGTACACGCATCAAGACACAACCCCTGAGTTTTCCTACCGCAGGATCGGTTTTTCGTAACCCTCCCGGAGACTACGCTGCTCGTCTGATTGAGCAATGTGGTTTGAAGGGATTGCGTATCGGCGATGCCATGATCTCCACATTACACGCCAATTTCATTCTTAATTGCGGCCACGCAACTGCCTCGGAAATTGAAGCAGTCATTGATACTGCTCAGGCAACGGTTCACCGCGAAGCTGGCATCAGGCTGGTTACGGAAGTACGCATTATCGGACAGCACAAAGGGAGCGAACCATGAACAGTCGCGACCTTGGAAAAGTGGCGGTATTACTGGGCGGGCGTTCCGCTGAACGCGACATTTCGCTTAAAAGCGGGCAAGCCGTATTGGCGGCATTGCAACGCAACCGGGTTGATGCACATGCGTTTGATCCAGCCGGCCAGCCGCTGGAAAATCTTTTGCAGCAGGGTTTTAGCCGGGCATTTATCGCGCTGCATGGTCGCTATGGTGAAGATGGCTCGGTTCAGGGTGCATTGGAGCTGATGGATTTACCCTATACCGGCAGCGGCATCCTTGCCAGTGCGCTGGCAATGGACAAATGGCGCGCCAAAATGATCTGGCAATCCGCCGGTATCAGTACACCTGACTATGTCATGCTCGACGCCAACAGCAATTTTCAGGAGGTGGTTGACAGACTGGGGCTGCCACTCATCATCAAGCCTGTCCGGGAAGGTTCAACCCTCGGTTTGAGCAAGGTGGAGTGTAAACAGGATATGCAGGCAGCCTATCAGATCGCTGCCCGCCATGACTCACTGGTAATGGCCGAGCAATTTATCCAGGGAATTGAGCTTACCGCAGCTATTCTGGATGATACCCCTCTGCCCCTGGTACGAATTGATGTGGCAGAAGGTCTTTATGATTACCAGGCAAAATATTTTTCTGATAAGACACGTTATACCTGCCCTGGTGGATTAGCAGAAGCATTGACGACCCGCATACAGCAACAGGCTTTACATGCCCACCGAATATTGGGATGTACCGGCTGGAGCAGAGTGGATCTGATTCTGGATAAAAATGAACACCCGTTTTTCCTTGAAGCCAATACATCACCGGGAATGACTGATCACAGCCTTGTGCCAATGGCTGCACAGGCCGCAGGTATTTCCTTTGATGAACTGGTTATGAGAATTCTGGCGTTAACCTGCAGACAGATTTAGACAACCCCGACCAGGAAAAATACAGGCCCAAGCATATGTGGAATGATCATCAGTCCTTGAATTTTCTGGCAAACATCCTGTTGACAGGTGTCTTGCTGGCCATGATTTATGCAGTGGGAATCAAGGTACTGGCTTTGCCATTTTTCTCATTGCGAGAGGTGCGCATAGAAGCTGTAAACAAAAACCAGATCGGCAACATGAATCTGGCGCATATTACGCGCGATCAGGTTGAACAGGTCATACACAACTCAGTGAACGGGAATTTCATCATGATTGATTTGGGTATCCTGCAAAAAGCTTTCATGGAGCTGCCGTGGGTACGCTCGGTAAAAATTTTACGCGACTGGCCGCCTGCACTGAACGTATTACTCGAAGAACATAAACCGCTTGCGTTCTGGGGAGAAGCAGCACTGGTCAACACGAATGGAGAAATATTCCACGCGATCGTGGATAATGCGCAGCTTCCGATATTCACCGGCCCTGACAAAAGCAGCCATTTGATCACGAACCAGTACCATGTTTTCAACAAGTTACTGCAGCCAACCGGGTATTCGGTTGCAGAAATTGCGCTGACACCACGGCACGCATGGCATATCCGTCTGAACACGGGAACCTGGCTCAGGCTGGGAAGAAAGCAAATCATACAGCGTTTGCAACGCTATGTAGCTGTTCACAGGCAGTATCACGAAAACCTGGATTGGGAGGGACATTCTGCTTATGTGGATTTGCGTTATGTCAATGGATTTGCTGTTCGTACACACTGATTGATTTATCAGGTTCAAGATAAACAAGGCACCATAACTATGAAATCAGAGGGGGATTTCAAATGAGTAAAATCAGGGAAGGCAAGGATCTGATTGTCGGTCTTGATATCGGCACATCAAAAATCGTAGCCATCGTCGCTGAAATAAAACCCGAGGGTGGTTTTGAGATTATTGGCCTGGGCAGCCACCCCTCACGCGGTTTGAAAAAAGGTGTGGTGGTCAATATTGAAGCAACTGTCAACGCCATTCAGCGCGCGCTTGAAGAAGTTGAGCTGATGGCAGGTTGCCGGATCAGTGAGGTATATGCCGGGATCGCCGGTAATCATATCAAGAGCTTTAATTCACACGGCATGGTGGCAATCAAGGATAAGGAAGTTACCCAGTCAGATGTGGATAAAGTCATGGAAACCGCCAAAGCGGTGAATATTCCGGCTGATCAGCAAATCCTGCACATTCTGCAACAGGAATTCATTATCGACGGCCAGGAGGATGTACGCGAACCGGTTGGAATGAGTGGTATCCGGCTGGAAGTCAAGGTTCACATTGTTACCGGCGCGGTATCCGCCGCCCAGAATATTGCCAAATGTATTAATCGCTGCGGGCTGGATGTGCGAGATCTTATTCTGCAGCCCCTTGCCTCGGCCACAGCTGTACTCTCCGAAGATGAAAAGGATTTGGGCGTATGCCTGGTGGATATTGGTGGCGGAACGACGGATATCGCGGTTTTTACAGATGGTTCCATCCGGCACACTGCAGTCATTCCGGTAGCAGGCGATCAGATTACCAATGATATCGCCATGGCACTGCGTACCCCTACAAAAGATGCGGAAGATATCAAATGCCGCTATGGTACCGCCTTGCGCACACTGGCGGATATCCGGGAAATGGTTGAAGTCCCGGACGTGGGCAATCGTGGTGTTCGCCCTTTGTCACGCCAAACCCTGGCTGAAGTTATCGAGCCGCGTGTAGAAGAACTCTATTTGCTGATTCAGGCAGAATTAAGACGCAGCGGATTTGAGCAGCTGCTTTCATCCGGCATTGTTATCACCGGTGGCAGCAGTTCCATGCTGGGGATGGTTGAGCTGGGAGAAGAGATTTTTCACATGCCCGTGCGACTTGGGCTGCCCGTTTACAACGGCAGTCTGGAAGAAGTTGTACGGACGCCACGATACTCGACAGCCATCGGCCTGGTGATGACGGGTATGGATGATCACCTTCATCACCACCAGGCAAAACTGAAGAGCGGTTCCACCAGACAGATTCTGGCAAAAATGAAAAGCTGGTTTCAGGAAAATTTCTAAATCGGATTTAAGCGTTCTGTTAGGGAACCTCTGAAAAATGTTAGCGAGGCAATCAGTTCAAGGCCAAAAGTCGGCGAAGAGGCGGAGTTTATATGGAATAAATGAGTATGCTAAGCCGACTTTTAACGCAGAAATGGCAACGCAGATAGTTTTGCAGAGATTCCCGGCAAAATATTGTTTGAAAATTCACCATGCAAGAGGAGAAATGTAATGTTTGAGATCACAAATAGCGAGTCCCTGGAAGCTGTCATCAAAGTTATCGGCATTGGCGGATGTGGCGGCAATGCTGTCGATCACATGATTCGCAACGAGGTTAAAGGTGTTGAATTTATTTGCATGAACACTGATGCCCAAGCATTGCAAGGCAGTCTCGCACAAACCGCAATACAACTGGGTACAAGCGTTACCCGGGGATTGGGTGCTGGCGCCAACCCGGATATCGGTAAAGAGGCGGCATTGGAAGATCGGGATCGTATCGCTGAAATCGTTCAAGGTGCCGACATGCTGTTCATTACTGCCGGAATGGGAGGCGGTACCGGTACAGGCGCTGCCCCGGTTGTTGCCCAGATTGCCAAGGAAATGGGTATTCTGACTGTTGCTGTCGTCAGTAAACCCTTTTCTTTTGAAGGTAAACGTTTAAAAGCTGCGCAAGCCGGAATGGAAGCATTGGCAGAACACGTGGATTCACTGATTGTCATTCCGAATGACAAACTGATGAAGGTGCTGGGAAATGACATCAGTATGCTGGATGCTTTCAAGGCGGCAAACGATGTACTGTATGGTGCGGTAGCGGGAATTGCAGAAGTTATTAACTGCCCCGGACTGGTTAACGTGGACTTCGCAGACGTTAAAACAGTCATGTCTGAAATGGGCATGGCTATGATGGGTTCCGCAGTTGCCGGTGGTGTCGATCGCGCGCGCATGGCTGCAGAAGAAGCAGTCGCCAGTCCGCTGCTTGAAGAAATCACGCTGACCGGCGCACGCGGTGTACTGGTGAACATAACCGCCAGTTCAGCCATGAAAATGCGCGAAGTACAGGAAGTCATGGATACCGTCAAGAAAATGACAGCTGAAGATGCAACGGTAATCGTTGGTACTGTTATCGACGAGAGTATGGGAGACAGCCTGCGCGTTACGCTGGTGGCAACGGGACTTGGCAATATCTCCCAGCAGTCTCAAAGACCCATGACCATTATTCATACACGGACAGGCACTGATGACAGAATCTCTTCTCATCAGGTGGATGAACCTGCCGTGATGAGAACTGGCAGAAGAAGTAACGCTGCGGTAACTGCCATGCAACAGGCAGGCATGGATCCCATGGATATTCCCGCTTTCCTCAGAAAACAGGCAGACTGACAAGGATTGGTTTTTTAATAGAAATATTTCAACGATAGCAAACTGCATTTTCACAATTACCAGACTATCCTTCCGAAGATAGTCTGGTAATATTTTCAGTGCTGCTGTCAGGCTAATTCTTTGAAGGAAAACGGCGCTCGTGAATTTCTCTCAGCTTGTCCAGCTCCTGAATAACTTCAAACGGAAACCCTGCCCGATCACGTCCTTTTTCCGTAACCAGCAGTTTTTTCAAGTAAAGAGGAAACTCTGCATACCCCCATAGCAGCTTGATCTGATCTGCGACCCGTGCATAGTCCTTGTCAAGAACTGATTCCCGGTTCCCCAGAAAAACGGCAAACTCTCCTATGGTGCTTTTCAGCGTCATAAAATCTACTCCTTTTAAATTTCCAACAAAATCATCCCTTGTATCGACCTGAATTTATTAAGGGTTTAGCTGTTTGTAAGTCAGATTTTGATAGCGCTTCAAAAATTTATTCTTATTCCCGCCAGGCCGGAGCGCCCTGGCATAGGGGCCTGATCCTTGAGAAAAGAAGTGTGGCGTCTTGCTTCTTCATTCAGTAAATTGGTGCCTCGCATGAATAAGTTGCAGTTCAGTTTTGCCCAGTCAAACCGGTAGTCCAGCTGAATATTGAGCATGGTGTAACCAGCGGTATCCGTTTCCAGCGGAGCAGTATCAGTCTGTTTGAGAACCTGCATCACATCAAGCCGACCGTGCCACGGCCCGCGAATATAATCAAGCACACCGCCAAAGCGAAGCGGTGTCATACGCGGCAAATATCTTCCTCCCGACAAGCGCCCACGCACATAATCAGTCCATAATCGCAGATCCAACTTGTTGCGATAGTTATTCAGCAGATGCGCTGTTGTCTCGAATTCAACCCCGATAAAATTGGCATTACGTTGCGCATAATTGAGTAACAACAGGCCATTCTGATCCGGTAATCCACTGGTATCGACCCGATCCGGCTGCCCGTCTCCCGTCAGATCCAGTTCCTGCAGAAATATAAAATGACTGACCTGATTGGCGAACAAATTGAGTGTCCAGTCCAGATTTTCACCTTGCTTATCCAGAGACACATCAATCCCGCTGGTTTTTTCGTTTGCAAGCGTGGTTTTTCCAATTTCAAATGAATGCGTGGCCAAGTGCGCTCCGTTGGCGTATAACTCTTCCAGTGTGGGTGCCCGTACCGCGTGGGAAACATTACCGCGCAATGAATAACCTTCGATAAATTGCCAGGTGGTTCCTGCTGAAATACTGAATATGCCATGGTCAATCTTGAGGTTATCTTCCCTGCGCTCCGTCCATTGATGCTCAAAGCGCCCTCCCATCTCAATCGACCAGCGTCCAATATTTCGTTTCTCCAGCAGGAATATTCCCAGAGAATCCATGTGGGCATCCGGAACAAAAGCTTCTTCACCCGTGCTGGAAAAATTACGATTCCGGTACTGGAATCCTAGTATTCCTTTCCAGTTTCCCAGTGGCTGGTGTTCCATCTCAAACCGACCTTCCCATTCGCGATTTATTAGTTGCGTTTCATCTTCATCCTCACTTGATTCTTTATGCGCATGATTGTTATAGCCCCAGCGCAGCTTCATTTTTTGCCATCCCGGCAAGGGGTGATCCAGTACGCCTTTGATATCGAAACGCGTTTGTTTCTGCCTGATTCTTGCCATTTCTTCACTGCCAGGAACACCATAATGGTTGGTAAACCGGCTGACTGCGACGCCTAAAAACCCCCGTTCGCCGATATAGGACAAACCACTGGAAAAATTTTTTGTGCGAACATCACTGTTTTCAACTACGCCCTTTTTAGCGCCCGGTTGGGGATGTGCTTGTGCAAAACCAGGTATTGAATAATCCTCAGCATGCCGCTGCATTCCTTCCAGGTGCCAGGCAAAATGCCCCATTCCGGCATTCAAACGCAATGCACCGGTAAAATCATCGGCAACCGAGTTGTAATGGCCATACCAATCTCCGCCTGTTTCATCCGGCATTTGTTCAGGTATGCGCTCATTCATAATATTGACTACTCCACCACTGACACCGGAACCATAAAGCAGCGCCGAAGCACCGCGAAAAATTTCAATCTGATCAGCAAACAATACTTCTGTCGCTACTGCATGATCGGGGCTGACTGTAGAAACATCCATTGTGCCAATGCCGTCTTCCAATATCCGTACTCGTGCACCACCTAAACCACGAATGATCGGACGACCGACTGCTGATCCATAATCACCGGCGGAAACCCCTGGTTCCTGAGAAACTGCCTCACCGATATTGCGCAGATCACGTGTTTGCAAATGATCACGCGACAGAATTGTTACAGGACGAATGATGTCCGATCGTGCGTCACCTGCAGGATCTGCCGTAACAGTTATCGGTTTAAACAGCGTAGGGCCGGTTTCTTTTGATGCATGTACCGAACTGTTCGTTACTTCCTGAGCACACGCGCAAAACGACAATCCCGAGAGCAGCATCAAGCCGGATAAGATTTTCAATTTGTAATTTATTTGCGGAGGGATAATGAAACAAACGGAGAATACTTCAGTGAATGTGACCGATTTAACAGATGTATTGAAAAACAGCCATATCTCTGTAGCGGGCCAGACGATCGCCGACAGCCAGAATTAAATCAAGGTTGTTGCAACAACAAAAACCCATTCAATATTTTACCGAAGGACATGTTACGCTAACTGCCGTCACACAAAACTCCGGATTATGTGTAACAGTCGAAATTCCAGCCGGAATACCAGGATCGACCCGGTTTATCATGTCTGACATCGTGGACAGAAGAAGGTAGATCGCTGCCCCTGACGGACTTTGCTGATGGGCGCGCTGCATTGACGGCAAGGCTGGTCGGCTCGTCCGTACACCCAGTATTGCTGTTGAAAGCAGCCAGGTGTCCCGTTACAGTCGGTAAAGTCGCGCAAACTGCTGCCGCCGGCCTCAATTGCTTGTTGTAACGTTGTCTTAACCGCAGCAACCAACTTTGTACAACGCGCCATGCTCAGGCTGTCAGCCGCAATCAGGGGAGAAATACCAGCGTGAAATAACGCTTCATTGGCGTAAATATTACCAATACCCACCACAATGTGCTGGTTCATGAGCACCGTTTTGATGCCTGCATTGCGGTGGCGTGTT
>JACTML010000073.1 GCA_014584635.1 Nitrosomonas eutropha
ACGCGCCGCACTGGATACCGCACTGGAAATCGCCCCTCCCCAGGAACAGGAACCTGCTTCATGAAGAAACTTGAATTACGTAAAACCAGGATCACACTCTTCGTATTGGTAATCGCAGGTATCAGCGTGGCCGGCTACACTTATTTCAGCCGGAGCGTGATGCAACCTCCTGCTGAAAATCCGGCTATCCAGCATAAACCGGATCAATTGGTATTCCCGCCGGGCGCTTCCCAGCTTGCCTATATTAAAACCAGTCAGGCTGTTTCAGCCATGCTGCCGGCAAGCGAGCCACTGGCAGCAAAAGTTACCTTAGCGGAAAATCTTACTGCTCGCATCAGCCCGGCTGTGGCAGGTCGCATTCTGCAACTGCACGCTGAAATCGGCGACAAGGTCCGCGCAGGCGATCCCCTGGTAACGCTCGATTCGCCTGATTTCGGGGCAGCCATAGCCGATTTGCATAAAGCGGAAGCAGATGCAACCTATAAGCATCTCGCTTACAAACGGGCGCAGGAGCTTTGGGCTGGTGAAGCGGTTTCCCGGCGCGATGTGGAAGGTGCCCGGGCAGACTGGCAGATAGCAGCTGCGGAAATTGAGCGCGCGCGCCTGCGCATCAAGAATCTGGTTCCCGGCGGAAAAATGCAGGATGAGAAACTGGTGCTGTATGCACCAATCGATGGCACCGTCGCAGATCGCCAGGCCAATCCCGGCACAGAGGTTCGCCCTGATATGCCTGCTCCCCTGTTTATTATTTCTGATCTGTCGCACTTATGGATCCTGGTAGACGTTCCGGAACGCCTGATCAGCCGGGTACATAGCGGCAATCCATTACTGCTCAATTTTGATGCGTTTCCGGACAAATACTTTATGGCCGCCATCACACGCATTGCTCCTGTGCTCGATCCCAATGTGCGCCGTGTACAGGTGCGTGCTGAAATTGACAATCCCGACGGTTCACTGCGCCCGGCCATGTTCGCCCGCGCCCAGCTGATTGATCCACGCGCTGACAGCGTCGTTCAGCTGCCGGCGGAATCGGTCATCACTGGTGGCGTTCATCCAACCGTGTTTGTCGAGACGCGTTCCGGTGAATTTACCCAGCGACGTATTCGCATTGCTTTTCAGGATGCTGAATCTGTCTGGCTTGAACCGGAAAATGGTGGAGTAGCCGTCGGCGAAAAGGTTGTCACCGACGGTACCATGCTGCTCGCTTCAGAACTCGCTGCGGGGAATTGAAATGCTCAGCCGTCTTATCTCGTTTTCAATCAAGCAGCGGCTGTTCGTTCTCGTTATGGTGGGGGCGCTGCTGGTAGCCGGTGTACATGCCTTTATCGAACTGCCTATCGAAGCTTTTCCCGATGTTCAGGATGTACAGGTGCAAGTTATCACGCAGGTTATCGGTCAGGCACCGGAGGAAGTCGAACGCAGTGTCACTATTCCAATTGAACGGGAAATGAGTGGAGTACCACATCTCACCCAATTACGCTCGGTTTCCATTACCGGATTATCCGTCGTGACAATGACTTTCGCCGATGGCACCGAAGATCGGCTGGCACGTGCTCAGGTGCTGGAAAAATTGCAGACAGTCAGTTTGCCGGAGGGCATCATCCCCGAACTTGCTCCACTCACCACCGCTGTGGGTGAAATTTACCGCTACGTGGTTGATGCCCCGCCCAATCTGCCACTGTACGAAGTACGTGCTATTCAGGACTGGGTGATCCGGCCGGAGCTGAGGCGTGTATCCGGTGTGGCAGATGTTATCGGCTTTGGCGGCACGATTAAGGAAATTCAGGTCAGCATTGATCCCAATGCCTTGCGTAAATATCAGCTGACGCTGGACCAGGTTAGCCAGGCGCTCAGTGAAAACAACGCAAATACCGGTGGTGGCATTATCCGGCGCGGAGGAGAAGGGCTGGTGCTGCGTGCGATCGGCCTGTTCCATTCGCTTGAAGATGTTGCCGCTACTGTCATTGCAGCGCATGACGGTAAAGCCATTACCATTAGCGATGTTGCATCGGTACAAGTGGGTGAACATACCCCCTCCGGCATTGTTTCACTCGCACAGCGCGATGCAAATAACAAGGTTTCCAGCCGCGATTCAATTGTTGAAGGAATCGTGGTGATGATTAAAGGCAGCGATCCAAGCAAAATTATTCAGGTTCTCAAAACCCGGGTGGATGAACTCAACAGCCACGCCAAGCTGCCACCCGGTGTACAGATACGCCCGATTTATGAACGCACTCAACTGGTTAATCACACGGTAGCAACTGTAGGAGAAAATCTGCTGCTTGGCGCGCTGCTGGTAGTCGCCGTTCTGATTGTATTCCTGCGGGACTGGCGAACTTCACTGATCGTTGCCTGCATCATTCCTCTGACGCTGCTGTTTGCATTCATCATGATGAATGCACGTGGTGTATCCGCCAATCTGATTTCATTGGGTGCTGTTGATTTCGGTATCATCATTGACAGTGCCGTTGTACTGGTAGAAGCACTGATCGTGCGATTAACGCTTCAACAGGAACGCGAGCTGGAACCGGGGCGGGACATTGTCAAACTACGGGCCGGTGCCTTGCGCCAAACTGCTATCAGCCTGAGCAAACCCATCCTGTTTTCCAAAGCAATCATCATTCTGGCGTTTGTCCCGATTTTCACTTTCCAGCGTGTGGAAGGAAAAATATTCTCTCCGGTGGCACTCACACTTTCTTTCGCGCTGCTGGGCGCCGTTATTCTGACACTGACACTGGTACCCGCCCTGCTCTCCTACCTGTTGCAACGCGGCACCATATCCGAACCGCATCTTGCCTGGATGGAGCGCCTGCAGCATGGCTACCGAAAATTACTGAACTGGGCAGATACCCGTCCGCGTATCATGACTATGATTACCGTTGGTTCGCTGGCGGGTGCGCTCTCCCTCTTGCCGGTAATCGGTACGGAATTTTTACCCAAACTCGACGAAGGTAATATCTGGCTGACGATCGCGCTCCCGCCCTCCATTCACCTGGAACAATCGAAAGAAATTGAACGTGCGGTACGCGCCAAACTGGTTACTTATCCGGAAGTCAAAACCGTTGTGGCGCAAGTTGGCCGGCCGGATGACGGAACCGATCCCAAGGGCGCCAATAATCTGGAAATTCTGGCTGATCTCAATCCACGTAACAGCTGGCGATTTAATTCCAAGGAAAAACTGGTAGCGGATATGTCGCAAGCGTTGAAAGCCATTCCGGGTTTGCCCACCAACTTTTCACAGGTAATTCAGGATAACGTGGAAGAATCGCTGTCCGGCGTCAAAGGGGAAATCGCCATCAAGGTATTTGGCCCCAATCTGGATATTCTCGAAGACAAGGCGGAGCAGATCGTGGGTATCCTGAACCACATTCGCGGCGCTATCGATGTGGCTGCCATCAAGGTAGGCGGCCAGACCGAAGTCACCGTCACTCCGGATCGGCAGAAACTGGCGCGCTACGGCATCACAATTGCGGCAATCAACGATCTTTTTCAAACTGCCTTTGGAGGCAAAGCTGTCACCGGTTTTTATGAGGGTGAACGGCTTTTCAACATCAATCTTCGACTGGCACCGGATTACCGGAGCAACATCACCGATATTGCCAACCTGCAAATCGCAATCCCCGGCAATACCGGCGCATTTTTGACACTAGGCGAACTGGCTCGCATTGACGTGCGCCAGGGGGCTTCCCGTATCGCGCGCGAGGCCGGAGGCCGCGCTGTTTCAATTAAATCCAATCTGATGGGGCGTGACCAGGGCAGTTTTGTCAGCGAAGCCCAGAAAAAGGTCGCTGAGCAGGTTCATCTGCCACCCGGCTACCGGATTACCTGGGGCGGACAATTTGAAAACCAGCAGCGTGCAATGAAACGACTGATGGTTATTGTTCCTGCCAGTCTGCTTGGCATCTTCGTGCTTTTGTTCTGGGCGTTTAAATCACTGCGCTCAGCCTCCATTATTTTACTGATCGCCCCGCTCACCCTGATTGGTGGCCTTTCCGGGCTGGCGCTTTCCGGCCTGCATCTTTCCATTTCAGCCGCTGTCGGCTTTATCGCTGTTTCGGGTATCGCAGTACAAAACGGTGTCATCATGGTAGAAGAAATTGTCGGCCTGCTGCATAAAGGCAAGCCCTTTGCTGAAGCAGTCCATGAAGGTGCCGTGCTGCGTCTGCGACCAATTCTGATGACCGCGTTGATGGCAGGGCTCGGTTTGCTGCCGGCTGCACTTTCCCACGCGATCGGCTCAGAAACCCAGCGCCCGTTTGCAGTGGTTATCGTTGGCGGTATCATTTCCGCCACTTTCTTTACACTCGTGCTGCTGCCGCTAATGTACAACCGGCTGGCGCGACCGGGAAACACGAAAAGCTGAAAAACAGCCATATTGATTGAATCCCGGACAGGTTCCTTCGCGCTTTTTTTTGAAAAAACCCGGATGCCAACGGAGAAGAAACAATGCGTATTCTGGTTGTCGAGGATGATTCCCTGGTCGCCAACGGTATCAAACAGGGCTTAACCAACGCAGGCTACACCGTGGACGTAGCCAAAACCGCTGCTAGCGCTGAACGCTATCTTCTCGGTGAAAATTTCGATCTGGCCATCGTCGATATCGGCCTGCCGGATACCGATGGACTCACCCTGGTACAGCGTTTACGCCACCGCAAAATGCATCTGCCGGTACTGGTGCTGACAGCACGCGGCAGCATGGAAGATACAATTGTCGGTCTGGATACTGGCGCGGATGACTACATGACCAAACCGTTCCGTCTGCCGGAACTGATTGCCCGCATCCGCGCCCTTATCCGTCGGGCTCACTCGGTTAGCAGCACCGAACTGCAACACGACCAGCTCATGCTCAATACCAGCAGCCATACTGCTACGCTACACGGAAAACCACTGCTGCTGACCAGGCGCGAATGGGCTATTCTCGAAATCCTGCTGTTGGAATCCCCCAAAGTAGTCAGCAAGGATAAGTTGCTGCAAAATCTGACGGGGTGGGATAAAAACATCACTCCCAACGCAATCGAAGTACATGTTTCACGACTGCGCGCTAAAATTGAACTAGGCGGGATCGAAATCCGTACCGTTCGCGGGATCGGCTACCGTATTGATCAAAGTCATTCATGAAATCCGTATTCTTTCGTCCATTAGGCTTGCGGCAGCGATTACTGCTCTGGATACTGCTTCCCCTGATCGCAGTATTTATCATCAGTATCCTGTTTGACTATCAGCTGGCACAAGAAACCGCCAATACTGCCTACGACCATTCCCTGAACAATGCTGCGCTGGATGTTGCCGCCTACATTCATACAGTTGGCCTGAATCCTGAACTGCGCCTATCCCCTGAAGCGGAAGCCATGCTGCGTTCTGATGCAGTGGATAAAATCTTTTTTGCTGTTCGCGGTCCAGATAAACACTTGCTGATTGGCGATACCGATCTGCCGGATTACCCGGGCGCACTCTACAAAAAACCGGTATTTATTGATGATGTCTATCAAGGTGAAAAAATTCGTGCCACCACGCAACTCATAATGGTCGATGGCAACGAGATCAGCATTACAATTGCTGAAACCATACGGGAACGCGAGCACGCCAGTAACCGAATACTGGCAGCAACGATCATTCCCAATCTGGTTATCATCACGGCAACATTACTGGTAATTTACTTTGGTGTACGACGCGGACTGGCGCCCTTGGTTCATGTCGAGAACCAGATCGCCAGCCGCTCACCACGCGACCTGCGCGCACTTGACATCGAACACGCGCCCCGCGAAATCCGCCCGATGCTCACCCGGCTTAATGAGCTGTTTGATTCGCTGCGTCTGGCTTCTGCTGCCCAGCAGCGCTTTCTGGCCGATGCCGCTCATCAGTTACGTACCCCGCTGGCTGGCCTGCAAACCCAGATCGAGCTGGTGGCAGCTGAAGGAAAATACCTGCGCAATGAAGAACGTCTGGCGCGAATCGAAGAATCAGTCGAACGCATCGCACATCTGGTCACCCAGCTGCTGATCTACGCACAAACCGAACCGGCAACTTCTGCTAATCAGGTTTTTCAGCCGGTAGCTCTGCACGAACTGGCTGAAAGCGCGGCATCAACCTTTATCGATCGTGCCCTTGTCAAAGACATTGATCTCGGTTTTGAAATCGAACCCGCTACAACCGAGGGAATTGCGTGGATGTTGCGCGAAGCCTTGGGCAATCTGATTGACAACGCGCTGCGTTACTGCCCGGCAGGCAGCACGATTACTGTGCGCAGCGGCACTCACTCCAATCAGCCTTATCTGGCCGTGGAAGATAACGGACCGGGTATTTCCGCTGAAGAACGCGACAGGGTATTTGAACGCTTTTACCGCATTCCCGGGTCAATCGGTGGAGGTTGTGGATTAGGGTTGCCCATTGTTCAGGAAATCGCACAGCTGCACGCCGCCACAATCAGTTTCTCTGAACCGGACGGCGGTGGATTGACGGTTACACTGACCTTTCCTGAAAATCATATGGAAAACACACAGCAAAACCTTGATAGTGACCACTGGAAAGCGATATAAACGGCGCAGGCAGAACAAAAAAAGAACGCCTGTCGATTTACAAAGGGATTGCATGTAAAAGGACAGGCAGAAGTAGAGGAGGAAGCAACTGTTTACCGGCAGAGCACACCGCTTATCCAGATAAAACCCGAAAGAAAATTGCACTCTTTCTCATGAATCTGTTCACCTTGCAGGTATAAATCCGGATATCAGGGTGGTGCAGAGAATGAATCGATTATGCCTTCAAACATGCTTCCTGAGAATGTGACATATTGTCGCAGTCAGATTTGATGCGTCTTTTGGCTGGAAATGAAACGGAATCTGTTTAAAACCGGAAAAGAAAGGGCCCGAACGGCAGCTCCGGTTTGTTTCTCCGGAAGGAGCCAGCGTGCCTGATACATATCAATAGCCCGCCATGGTAAGATATTCGCACTATAACCATGACATAAATCCATCCATGACTACTCCTGAGGAAATTACTCAATATCTGCAAGATCATCCGCAATTTTTTGAGGAAAACCCTGATCTGGTAGAAACTCTCCGTTTTCCGCATCCGTATGAAGGCCGCGCTATTTCAATTAATGAGCGACAAGTGGTCGTGCTGCGCGAGAAAAACCGGCTTTTGCAGAGCAGATTACAGGAGTTGGTTAACGTTGGAGAAAAAAATGATGTCATTGGCGAGAAAATGCATCGCCTGACAGTTGCACTGCTAAGTTTCAATTCGCTGGCCGAAATGCTGCACGGATTGCAATATCATTTATGTGAGGATTTTTCCATCCCGCACGTTATGCTGCGCATGTGGCAAACGGATGAATTTAATATTCCGACGGATCTTTCTTCCCCTGAATTTGATCAGGCCAGTAACGATGTGCGTATTCTTACGCAGAGTATGTCGCGCCCCTATTGCGGACCGGAAGTAGATAATGAAATCAGGCAATGGTTTGGAGAAGATGCAAGTTATCTGCAATCCTTTGCGATAATTCCACTAAAAAAACAATATAGTTTTGGTGTGCTGGTCATGGCAAGCCCGGAAGTGGAACGTTTTTTTCCGGATATGGGCACGCTTTATCTGGAGCGACTGGGAGAGATGGTCAGCAGTTCAATTACACGATTGACGCAACAGCCTGTTGAAACAATCAC
>JACTML010000036.1 GCA_014584635.1 Nitrosomonas eutropha
CAGCCAGGAAGCAAAAGGAACTATTTTTTCAGTCATGCTGCCGCTTGCAGAATCCGCATGATTTTCCTGACTGCATCATGTAAAGACAATTCACCTGATATTTCCCCGTTACACCCTTCTTTCTGAAACATATTTATGCTCCGTTATTTTGAACGCCTGATCGATCCTTTTCCATCCGGCCAGCTTACTGAACCACCCGCCACGCTCTACCAGTTTTGCCGTCACTACATGCAAGGTTCGGGAATTTATTTCCTGTTGCTGGCAATTGCTACATTCTGCGTGGCTGTGGGGGAAGCAATGCTGTTCGGTGTACTGGGAACCATTGTGGACTGGCTCGCCGAGAAAGACCCGCAAGCATTTTTACAACAGGAAAGACTGGCATTACTGGGGTTGTCATTTTTTATCCTGATATTAATGCCGATTATTGTTTTCTTTCATTCGGTAATTTTGTATCAGTCCCTGATGGGTAACTTTCCCATGATCGTTCGCTGGTTATCCCATCGCTATCTGCTCGATCAAAGTTATGCTTTTTTCCAGAATGAATTCAGCGGACGTATCGCCACCAAAGTCATGCAAACCGCTTTGGCAGTACGCGAAACCATTATTAAAACCCTGGATGTTCTGCTGTTCGTCACTGTATATCTGGCAACCGCGCTGTTACTGATCGCTAATGCGGATATACGCCTGTGCATTCCACTGGTTATCTGGCTGGCAATATATTTATGCATCTTGCGTTACTTTATTCCCAAACTCAGAAGTATTTCCAAGATCCAGGCAAATGCTCGTTCAGATATGACCGGACGTATCGTGGACAGCTACGCCAATATCCTGACACTCAAGCTCTTTTCTCATACCCGGCGGGAATCCGATTACGCCCGCGATGGGATGCAGGAATTCCTGGATACTGTTCATCCGCAAATGCGTCTGGTAACGCAATTAAATACTTCTGTATGGATCAACAACATGTTGTCCGTTTTCGCAATCGGTGCACTGGGAATTGCGCTATGGCTCAACGGCAGTATCAGCACTGGAGCCATCGCCATCGCACTGAGTCTGGCTATCCGACTGACCGGAATGTCTCACTGGATCATGCTGGAGGTCGGGGAGCTATTTGAAAATATCGGTATTGTTCAGGATGGCATGAATATGCTGGCCAAGCCACACGCGGTAACAGATGCCGCCGATGCCATTCCACTAACCGTTACCCAAGGGGCAATTGACTACAACCAGGTTGAATTTTCCTACCATAACGCTATCAGGGATGAAGATCATCGGATTTTTGAGGCACTTGATCTTCACATCTGCGCAGGTGAAAAAGTTGGCCTTGTCGGCCCTTCCGGTGCCGGAAAATCAACCCTGATCAATCTGCTGCTGCGTTTTTACGATATCCAGCAAGGCAGCATCCGGATTGATCAGCAGGATATCCGAACGGTGACACAGGAAAGCCTGCGTGCCAGCATTGCCATTGTCACGCAGGATACTTCACTGCTGCACCGCTCCATTCGTGAGAATATTCTGTTTGGCCGACCGGATGCCACTGAAGAAGAAGTGATTCTGGCCGCGCAACAGGCGCATGCCCACGAGTTTATTCAGGATCTGGTTGACAGCCATGGTCGCAGAGGATATGACGCCATGGTGGGAGAGCGCGGAGTCAATCTGTCAGGCGGTCAACGTCAGCGTATTGCCATTGCACGCGTACTGCTCAAGAATGCACCTATCCTGATTCTGGATGAAGCAACTTCCGCACTGGATTCCGATATTGAAGCCAGTATCCAGCAAAGCCTGCAAACACTGATGCACAACAAAACCGTGATCGCCATTGCACACCGCCTTTCCACCATAGCCGCAATGGATCGGCTCATCGTACTGGATAAGGGTCAAATCGTTGAGGAGAACCACCAGTCCGGCGGTTTTCTGGGTCACCTCACCCTTCAATCGGAATGAGCAATCCGAATGATATTCACTAACCGGTCAGTAACAATCTCAGCACAAAGCTTATTGCTGCGCTGCCGGGGGGGAGTCAAACCATCGGTACAACACCGGTAACACCACCAGTGTCAGTAACGTGGAAGTAATTAACCCGCCAATTACGACAATAGCCAGCGGCCGTTGCACTTCCGAACCCGGCCCGGTTGCAAACAAAAATGGGACCAGCCCAAGCATCGCTACCGTAGCAGTCATCAATACCGGTCGAAAACGCTGCTCACACCCCCGAATGACTGCTTCCCTGACAGCAACTCCTTCGTCACGCAGTTTACGAATGTAGGAAATCAGCACGACTCCGTTCAGTACCGCTATCCCCCATAATGCGATAAAACCAACCGAAGCTGGCACCGACAAATACTCACCGGTAACAAACAGGCCGAATACGCCACCTATTGATGCAAATGGCAGTACCAGAATGATCAAAGCGGCCAGTTTAATGGAATTGAACAGCATGAACAACAGAAAGAAAATGGCAGCAATCGTGACAGGAACGATAATCGAAAGTGTATTCATCGCGCGTTCCATATTCTCAAACTGCCCGCCCCATTCGAAAAAATAGCCATCCGGCAGTTTTACTTCCTTGGCAATCCGCTCCTGTACCTCTGCCACAAACCCGCCTAAATCACGGCCTTCAACGTTTGAACCGACTACTACACGGCGCTTGGCATTTTCACGTGAAACTTGCGCCGGACCATCAACAATGTTGATACTGGCCACGGTATACAAAGGCACGGTTACGCCATCCGGTGCGCGCAACAATAGATTACGGATACTCTCGATACTGTCACGGAAATGTTGTGGAAAACGTACTACAATGGAAAAACGTCGTTCACCCTCGTACAAAATACTTACTTCACGGCCACCTACAGCAGTCTCAATCAGCTCGTGTACATCCGCAACATTGATGCCGTTACGCGCAATGGCATTACGATCAATATCAATAGTCAGCGACTGCTGACCGGAAAGGCGTTCGATTCGGATATCCTGTGCCCCGGGAACAGTACGCAGAATGCGGGCGATCTGTTCTGACAGCTCGCGTAATTTATCCAGGTCATCCCCAAAAATTTTCACGGCAATTTCAGAGCGTACACCGGTCACCATTTCATCCACTCTTTCCGCAATCGGTTGCGACAGAACAATATTGACACCAGGCAGTACTTCCAGCAATTTGCGGATATCATCATCCACCTCGTCCTGGGTTCGCCCGGAATTGGGATCCAGCGTCACCATCGGATCAGATTCATTCTGCCCGGCAGGATCAGCAGGTGATTCACCCCGGCCCAGCTTGGACACGACACTTTTCACCCCAGGCACTTGTGAGATAGCCTTCATTGCTTCCATTTCCATTTCAATTGCTTCAGCCAGAGAAATCGAAGCCACTCGGTTAATCTGCGGTGTTAATGCACCTTCCTGCAAGGTGGGAATAAATGATTTCCCCAGAAATGGAAACAACATGAAAGACAGCAACAGCAGCCCCAGCGCGGTAATAACCGTCAGCCTTCCTTTTTTAAGCGCCGCGTTAAGCAGGAACCGGTAGGTTTTCTTCAGTCCAATAATGACCCGGGTATCATGCTCGGCTGTTCCACCTTTCAGCACATAGGCGCACAATACCGGCGACAACGTCAGTGAGACAATCAGGGAAATCGCCAGAGCAATGGCAATTGTAAAAGCCAGCGGGCTGAACAGTTTGCCTTCCATACCCTGTAGCGTCATCAACGGCAGGAAAACCAGAATAATGATACAGATCCCGAAAATTACCGGTGTGCCCACTTCAGCAACAGCATCCACAATAGCACGCGTCCGGGATTCAGGTGCACTGTCGCTATGGCCCAGCCGGTGAAAGACGTTCTCCACCACGACTACGGTTGAATCAACCATCAAGGGCGTAACCACCAGCGTTGCCACTACGATCAAACTGGAGCGCACATCTCCCAGAAAGATGAACAGTACGATAATAACCAGAAAAATACCTTCCATCAGCACTTTGCTGACTGTCCATAAAGCAGCATCAACCAAGTCAGTCCGATCATAATATGGAACAATCTGCAATCCATCCGGTAACAGATTTTGTTCATTGATCTCGGCCACTTTTGCCTTGACTCGCCCTACGATCTCCTTGGCATTCCCTCCCCTGATCATCAGCACGATGCCAGAAGCAGATTCCGTATATCCGCCCTTGATGATGGCCCCTGCTCTCACTTCTGTGCCCAGTTTTACTTCCGCAACATCACGCACGAACACGGGCACACCACGCTCCTCAGACAACACAATATTGCCGATATCCTGTAGTGTACGGATCAGCCCAACGCCCTTGACGAGGTACTGTTCACTGCCTGTCGGCAGAATCCCGCCACTGGCATTGGCATTGTTTTCGGCAATGGCTTTTTCTACCTGCTCCAATGTCAAGTCATAGTGACGCAGCTTATTGGGATTCGTCAGCACATGATATTGCTTGACGTATCCGCCTTGAGAATTGATTTCCGCCACCCCGGGAATTGAACGCAACATTGGCCGGACAATCCAGTCCTGCACAATGCGCCGCTTGGTCAGTTCTTCCACGGTCAGCGCTCGTTCCCCGTCATCAGGATGATCTATCGTGTATTGATACACCTCTCCCAACCCCGTGGAAACCGGACCCAAACGCGGCGTAATTCCGGCTGGCATTTTACTGGCCACTTCCAGCAGTCGCTCCATCACCAGTTGCCGAGCAAAATAAACATCAGTTGCATCGGTAAATACCAGTGTAATGATAGATAAGCCGCTCTTGTTCAAGGAGCGCATTTCTTCCAGCCCAGGCATCCCGGTCATAGCAATTTCCAGCGGGACGGTTACTAGCCGCTCTATTTCTTCCGGGCTACGGCCGACCGCCTCAGTTGCAATCTGCACCTGAACATTGGTGACATCCGGGAAAGCATCAACCGACAAATGCTGTGCTGCATGCAGGCCAAACCCCATTAAAATCAGCGCAATGACAACGATCACCAGACGCTGCGCCAGCATGGCGCGTACCAGAGAAATAATCATCGCTATTCCAGATCCTTGCGTTTACGCTCGTTATTCAGATGGAAGGCTCCCTTCACAATAATCAGCTGATCTGGTGTTAATCCTTCCAAAACGGGCCTCATCTGATTAACCGGTTCGTCCAGCTTCACCTGGGTTAATGTGAAACCACCATCTTCTCGGGCAACAAATACGTGATCTTCATTATGCTCACGCACCACTGCGCCTTCCGGGATGACGAGACGTTCACGTGCATGCTCATCAATATGAACCGTAGCCAGCATATCCGGTTTTAGCTTACGCTCAGGATTATCCACCTCAGTACGGACAGTTACTGTCCTAGTCAACGGATTAACAATATCGGATACGAAAATGATCGTTCCATCGAAACTGGTATCACCCAGTGCCGGCACACGAACTTCCACATGCTGCCCTTGCTCGACAAAATGCGCAGCGTATTCCGGAACATCCCCCACCACCCATAGCTCAGATAAATCAGCCAGAGTAAACAATTGATCCGATGGCTGCACTACTTGTCCAAGCGCTACATTACGCACAATAACCGTGCCACTGCGCGGGGCTGTAATCACCACAGAAGGAAGAATCTGCCCGCGTCGCGTCAAATCTTGTATCGCCTGATTATCCACCCCAAGCAAAAGCAATTGATCCTTGGCTGCACTCAACTCGGCACTTGACACTTGGGATTCCGATTCCCGGCGCTGCAGCTCGGCGGCACTAATGACATCCTCAGTGAACAGCTGTCTGGCACGCATGGAGGCACGCTCTGCCAGAACAGCCAATGAATTCGCACGAAGATAAGCCAATTGCGCCTGTACCAGTTCCGGGCTCGTCATCCTGGCCAGCCTGGCACCCGCCGTCACGTTATCACCCAAATGCGCATAAACCTCGACGATTCTTCCAGTAAAACTGGCTCCCACTTGAACAAGTTTCGTCTCATTCACCTTAATCTGGCCGGGAACATGTAACTTTTCAGAGATATCAGCAAGAAACGGTTTACCGGTTTCAACTCGTTGACGCAAATCCGGTCTGAGAAAAATTGTATGAGAATCAACCGATTCCGCCTTAACATGTTTTTCTGGGGAATCCTGCTCTTCTTTGCTGCTGCAACCCGAAATAGAAAGCGCTACGAATGCAAAAACAACTGCAATGATTTGTATCTGAGAACTCATTGGGAAAGATTACTCCTGTGGATAATGCGCTCGCAGCCGATCTATCTCTGCTGCTGCTGTCTGCAATTCGAACTGGGCCTGCAATAATTCCGAGCGCGCATTGCGCAGCACCCGTTGAGTATCCAGTACCTCGATAAACCCTCTTTCTCCCAACCGGAAAGCCGCTTCCGCCACGCGCAACGCAGCTTTCGCCTCCTTGACGATGCCGCCTTCGAACATCTCTACCCGGCGCCGAGCAATTTCCATGGCCTGCCAGGCAGACTCCAATAACCGGCCAATTTCGTAACGACGATAATCAAGCGTTTCACGTACCCTGGCCGCATCTGAAACAGCCGCATCAATTTCGCCCCGCTGTCGGTAAAAAAGTGGAATCCGCACACTCAGTCCAGCGGTATTCGATGTAAATTGCTTGTCCTGAAAGTTGCTATAAAGGACATTTACAGAAGGCAGCACGGAAGCACGCTCCTGATCGATACGTAAATTTGCACGATCCTGCTCCGCTTCCAGCCGCTGAATTTCCGGATTTGTAACGGGTAATTCCGCACGCAATATCTCCAGCGAAGGCAATTCGACCGGATCGCTAAGTGAAGCAGCAACATCAAATTCGGCAGGTAAAGCACCCGCTGTCAATTTCAACAAGGCAATACGCGCCCGCTCTGTATTCAACAATGCTGCTTCTTTTCTGCTTGCCGCTGTCATCACCTCGGTATCGGCCCGAATCAGCTCAAATCGGGCAATTTCACCCGATTCAACACTCAGTTTGATACGGCGTTGAATTTCTCCCATCAAATTGAAAATATCCGATTCCATTTCTGCCAGACCGCGCCGTAACAGAAATTCGTAGATATGTACCCGCAGTTGTGCCGCCAGATCTGCTCGGGTCTGCTCCAGATTTGCACGACTGGCTTCAACACCAGACTCCGCCGCCCCGATGCGGGCACGTCGCACCCATGGATTTTCCAGTGGTTGGCTGACGGTTACCTGCCGCTGCATGGAAGATGGCCCAGTATCGATCTCTGGCAGTCGCCGACTATCAGGCCCGGCCATGAAGGTTATTTCCGGGTTGGGAAATGCCGATGCACTGGTTACTCCCGCCTGTGCAATATCAACCTGTGAACGTGCTGCCTGCAACAGGCCGTTAGCCTGCAACCCCATGCGCTGAATATCTGCAACGGTATAGCTGCCACCTGCTGCCAGAACAGAACAATTCAATATAAATAAAGTCAGACCACACAAAACCCATGAGAAAAAAACATTACACATACGAAAAATGATAGTTATTCATATTCCAACAACAGTACCCGCATAAAGTTATCAATCATACGATTGCACATAAAAAAATTAAATCAGTCACTTATATCTTTTGATTGATTAAGTTTTGCACGAGTGATCATCACAAAAAACATGGCCAAGGTGTCGATTCCGCGGACGAGTGACAGTGAAATATCTATCATGGCGTGTCGCGAAGGAAACAAGCATTCATAATCTTATAGATCTGACATTTTGTTTCGAGGAATACAGTACGCATTCATGTGGCTTTTAATCAGAAGCGCCCTGCTCTGACTTCCGTCTTTTTATCTGGCGCTTTTTCCACCACCATCCTGCTATTAACAACGTAAGGGCTATATACCAGATGCCGTAAGTCCGTATCCAGGTTTGTGGATTCTCTTTTACGAACAGCTGAATTTCAGCCAGATCAGCAGTTTGCAGATGTCCGGAAGCGGTTCCGGTTGTTTGCATATATAACTTGACAGATAGTTCATAACGCCCTTTTTTCTCCGGTGTAACAATCCAGGACCAGTGCGTTTCCTTCTGGTTTGAAAAAAGCTGAATTTGGGGTTCAGGCGGATCAATAGAGAAAGCATCACCGGTTATTCCTGCCTGCATTTCGGGAAAAATTTCATCGTGAATACCTTGCGGCTCTGTTCCAGGTTGGGATTTTTTAACGATGTCATTGATACGCAGCGCTAACTCTTTGGTATCCAGCCGCAACGTAATTTCAAAAGGCTTGAATTGCTTCACTTCACGCGGCAGGGTAATGACTGAGCTGTCTGCGGGTAATTTCATCTTTACGAGCGGTGGAAAATGTTTTTCTCCAAACCAGGCATGTGCAAGAAAATTCATTACAAACGGAACCAGTAAAATAGCCGCAATCAAGGTTGGCAACACCATGTTAAAAGGAGCGTCTTTCTTGTACATCATATCCTCCCTGAACTGAACAATTCCTGAACAACCTTCCCTTTGCCAGGCGGTATCGTAATCCGGCAGGATAGAGAGTAGACTTTACCGAAAATCCAATTGATTCTTCTGTTATGGCACATAACATTCCTTGTTTCGTTGCTCATCGGGGTTTTCCTGCATTGTATCCGGAAAATTCCCTGCCCGGAATTCAGGCTGCTATCCAGCTCGGCGCGCGTTATGTTGAGATTGATATCCAGTTAAGCAGCCGGCTCACGCCCTATGTATGTCATGATGATAATCTGCAGCGACTGACCGGCCATGACGTCTACCTGACCGAATTGGGGGACGATGAAATCGACACACTGACGATTTCCTATCCGCAGGATGCCACCCGATCCGCTGCAATCCCACGCCTGGCAGCATTCTGTCAACGTCTGGCACAATATCCGCAAGTCACTGCGTTTATTGAAATAAAATCCGAAAGTATCGCCCGGTTTGGCCTGAAACAGACAATAGCGGCAATCCTTCCTGTCATCGATACGGTACGTGAACAATGTGTCCTGATTTCTTTTGACTGGGAAGCCATGATGCTGATCAAATCACGCCAGCGATACAAAACCGGCTGGATCATCGAAAGCTGGACGGACGAACAATCCAGCATGGCAACACGTCTGCAACCGAATTATCTGTTCAGCAGCGTGCACTGCCTGCCCGAAAAACTGGATCAGCTCTGGACTGGGTCATGGCAATGGGTCATTTACACTGTCGATGACTGCGACACAGCACTCCATTACGCAAAGGCCGGTATTACATTGATCGAAACCGATACCATCGGCACTTTACTTGAGCCTTAGACCAGCATCATGTCATCAGACTGTCACTACGACATCGTAATCGTCGGAGGAGGAATCCAGGGAGTTGCGGTTGCACAAGCGGCAGCTGCACGCGGTTACAGCGTACTGTTACTGGAAAAAACCGCTCTGGCAGCAGGGACCTCAAGCCGTTCAAGCAAATTGATCCACGGCGGTTTGCGCTATCTGGAAAGTGGCCAGTTCGGGCTGGTGCGGGAAAGCCTGAAGGAACGTGCAGAGCTCTTGCGTCTTGCTCCATCACTGGTCAAACTGCAGCCGTTTTATATTCCCGTTTACCAGCAGACATCTCGTGACACACTCACCATTCGCGCAGGACTCAGTCTTTACGCCTTGCTGGCAGGACTGGGAAAAGATGCGGGTTTTCGCTCCATACCGCGCAACACATGGGAAGAACTGGACGGACTCTCCACGCGCGGACTGAAACATGTCTTCCAGTACTGGGATGCGCAAACCGATGATCAGGCGCTTACTCAGGCAATTATGCATTCTGCCGCATCACTGGGCGCGGAGCTGCGCTGTCCGGCAGAATTCACCAGCGCTAAAATCTCCGGGGAAATCTGCGAAATTGAATTTGCAGAGAACAATCAGGTGTATCAATGTACAGCAAGTGCACTGATTAATGCCGCCGGCCCTTGGATCAACCAGGTGGCAGAACGTATCTCCCCCTTACCACCGATTTATCCGGTAGAGCTGGTACAAGGCACTCACCTGGTGCTGAATGGACAACTCAGCAGAGGGTGCTACTATCTTGAATCACCGCAAGATCAAAGAGCTATCTTTGCCCTCCCATGGAAGCAGCATATCTTGCTGGGTACGACTGAAACAATATTCAAGGACGCGCCTGAAAAGACATCGCCTTCAATTGCAGAAGAAGTTTATTTGCTCGGCTGTTTTCGCTACTATTTTCCGGATCACTACATCACAATCCGGGAACGTTTTGCCGGGTTGCGTGTGCTGCCAGCATCCGGAAATACTCCTTTCGGTCGCTCACGTGAAACACATCTGCAATGTGATCACCCGAAATATCCCCGGGTTGTGGGAATTTATGGCGGAAAACTGACTGTCAGTCGTGTAACAGCTCAAAAAGTTTTACACACTTTGCGTCTTTCGCTGCCTGTCCGCATTCCTAAAGCAGATATTGCCCAGCTCCCCCTTAAACTTCCCTGAATTCGATCGGGGAGATCATGCGATATTTATTTTTTCGCTGCTTTCTCAGCTTTTTTGACACGTCGCGCAATCTCATCTTTGACTCCCTCCAGGAAACCACTGTTTTTTTTATGTTGCTGTTTTACCTTGTACCACATGAAACAAACAACCCCTCCCAGCAAAATAGGCACCAGACTCACGGGCTCAAAGCCATCAAACAGCAAAAACACAATACCGGTCGAAACACCAAATACACCCAGCAATCCCACCGCATGCCCCTTGCGCCCCCCCCAAATTGATTGAGCGTGCCTGGTACACCAGGTGTCAATCTCATCCCGGATCGATGCCAGCTCCTCATCAGTCATTTTTTTAAAATTCACTATTTATCTCCAGACAAATTAAAAACAGCTTCACCAACTTTCCACCTTAAGGAAAATATTCGTGAAACTATTGAAAAATAACAAGTTTTATTTCTGATAGCCGTATCATCATGCTACTTTTTTCGCTCCATCAGATTATCTTCTCCTGATTTAAGTCCATTCAACTGTTCAATCAGCGTCTGCCTTTCATTTTCCATTTCCTGATAGCGTGCATAAAGCTCATTCAGCTCATTTGTATAGCGCTGTATTCTCTCAACACGATCCTTACGTTGCCTGGCTAAATCCTCATACTTTGGCGCTTCGCCACTCAAGGCTAAACCACTGCCAACAGGAGCTGCCTGACCATCCTGCGCAATCTCATGCCGCCGCAGTTCCTGCAGCATTTGAAACTGCTGGAACAGAGTCTGCTGTTCCTGTTGTCGCTGCGTAATGGCAGATTCCAGTTCAAAAAGCTGCTTTTCATTATCCGCCGCGACTGCAAACGCGGGTAATAAAAATAACAGCAAACCAAAAAATAGCCGTTTCATGTCATCTCTCCAGAAAACTCTGGCTGGAGTTTCACAAAAATCAGAGATGAATTGCCCGTTTATCCACTCCCAATGCCGCTTCGTGCAGCGCTTCGGAAAGCGAAGGGTGTGCGTGCACGATACGCGCCAGATCTTCGCTGCTGGCAGAGAATTCCATAGCAACCACTGCTTCTGCAATCATCTCAGAGACATA
>JACTML010000158.1 GCA_014584635.1 Nitrosomonas eutropha
AATACAAAACGAAGGTCATCTCCCAATGATTTCAGGAGAGCATAATTTTCTCCAGCAACGTGAATTTCTACTACCGCAGCCAGCGATGAGCCAATTTTTCCCTGAATACGCGCGTCTTCCAGCTGTTTTAACACCCGTGCGCGTAACTCACGCAGTTGCTGCCAGCGCTGTACCAGAGCTTGCGCATCATGCGGTTGCGCCGGAAAGGAATGCCAGGTTTGCAGAAATATACTGTCTTCTGTTGATTCGCTCAGCTGCTGCCAGACTTCTTCTGCAGTAAAGCTCAATATTGGCGCAAACAAGCGTGCCAGGCTATGCACAATGTGGTAGAGCGCACTCTGGGCAGAACGTCTCGGGACACCATCCGCCTGTGTGGTATAAAGACGATCCTTGAGAATATCCAGGTAAAACCCGCCCAGATCTTCCGAGCAAAAATGATGCAGCCGGGTGACTATCTGATGGAATTCATAACGTTCGTAGAATCGAACCAGCTCATCCTGCAATGCTTCCGTGGAGACAAGCATGTAACGGTCAATTTCCATCCATTCCTGCGATGGCAATGAATCTGCAACTGGATTAAAATCAGCCAAATTGGCCAGCAGAAAGCGCAGGGTATTGCGGACACGCCGGTAGGTTTCAACAGTACGCTTTAGAATTTCATCAGAAATGGACAGCTCGCCGGAATAATCAGTGGAAGCTACCCACAGCCGCAAAATATCAGCGCCCAGCGTACCCACAATTTTTTGCGGAGCAATGACATTTCCTTTTGATTTACTCATCTTGTAACCCTGCCCATCCACAACGAAACCGTGGGTCAGCAGGGCAGAATAAGGCGCACGACCATCGATCGCACACCCCGTCAGAAGTGAGGACTGGAACCAGCCACGATGCTGATCGGAGCCTTCCAGGTAAAGATCCGCCGGATGCCGCAATTGTGGATCCGCTTTGAGTACCGTTTCATGGGTGGTGCCGGAATCAAACCAGACATCCAGCGTATCCGTCAGCTTCTGGTAATGTTGTGCTTCTTCTTCCAGCAATTCAGCTATATCAAGGTTAAACCAGGCCTCAATCCCCTGCTGCTCAACCAGTTTTGCCACCTTTTCCAGCAATTCCCGGGTACGAGGATGCAACGCCTGCGTTTCCTTGTGAACAAAAAGAGCCATCGGCACTCCCCAGTTACGCTGGCGGGAAATGCACCAATCCGGCCGGTTTTTGATCATTGCTTCCAGACGCGCCCTGCCCCATGCCGGATAAAATTGAGTCAGCTCGACAGCGTGAAGAGCAAGATCACGCAAGGATTTTTTCTTAGAATGCGAGCCGGCTGGCTGTTGCATGCCTATAAACCATTGCGGCGTTGCGCGAAAAATAATGGGGGTTTTGTGACGCCAGCAGTGCGGGTAGCTGTGTTCAATTGTTTCCACGCACAACAGATTTCCACCCGCTTGCAAAGTTTCGATCACAACGTCATTCGCTTTCCAGACAAACATGCCACCCACCAGCGGAGTCTGTTCCGCAAATTTGCCATCCCCTTTCACCGGGCTGTCACTGGGTAATCCGTATTGCTGGCCCACGAAATAGTCATCCAGCCCGTGCGCGGGCGCCGTATGAACCAGCCCCGTTCCTGCTTCCAGCGTGACATGTCTGCCGCAGATTATCCTGACCGTGCGATCCGCGAAAGGATGATGCAAGGGCACCCCTTCTAAAGCCGATCCCTTGCAGGAAGCCATCACTTCTCCTTCCAGCTGATAACGCGTGAGACAGGAATTCATTAATTCAGAAGCCAGCAATAACCATCCCCGTGCAGTACTGACCAGATGATATTCAAATTCAGGGTGAACACACACTGCCTGATTGGCGGGAAGCGTCCAGGGTGTCGTTGTCCAGATCACGGCGAAAACACGAACATCTGCCGGAATCTGTATTTGCATTGCTGCAGCCAGCAAATCTCGTTCATTTACGGCTTCAAAACCGACATCAATCGCCGGTGAACGCTTGTTTTCATATTCCACTTCAGCTTCCGCCAAAGCAGATCCGCAATCGATACACCAGTTAACCGGTTTTTGCCCCTGGTAAAGATGGCCATTCTGATAAACCTTCCCAAGTGCACGGATGATCCCTGCCTCGGTCGTATGGTTCATCGTGAGATAGGGGTGTTCCCAGTCGCCCAGCACGCCCAGGCGTATAAAATCAGCCTTTTGCCGATCGACCTGTTGTTGTGCAAAAACCCGGCACAGCTGGCGCACCTCATTTGCAGGCAGATGTTTACCATGCTTTTTCTCAATCTGATGCTCAATCGGCAGACCATGGCAATCCCAACCTGGAACATACGGTGCATCAAAGCCTGACAGCGTTTTGCTTTTGATAATAATATCCTTGAGGATTTTATTGACCGCATGCCCGATATGAATATCACCATTTGCATAAGGAGGCCCATCATGCAGAATGAATTTCGGTCGTCCCTGGCTGACAGTCCGGATCTTTTGGTAAAGTTTCTTTTCCTGCCACGATTTAAGCATGGCCGGTTCGCGCCGCGCTAAATCTCCACGCATGGGAAAAGGTGTATCAGGCAGATTCAGTGTTTTCTTGTAATCGTTCGCCATATCAGCAATCCAGGCAGGCTAGTGCATGCGTGGAAGAATCCATTTGAGAAAAATAGGCTTGAGCATGAGCAACGTCCCGTTCTATTTGCTTCACAAGCGTTTCCACATCCGTAAATTTTTCCTCATCTCTGAGTTTATGTAAAAACTCGACTTGCAGACGTTGTCCATAAATAGCTTCATTGAAGTGAAACAAGTGCACCTCCAGTACAGGACGGGCATTCTCAAGCACAGTTGGCCGCACCCCCAGACTGGCCACCCCTCTTACGCGTCGGGTGAGCCCGGCAGTATCGCGCCAGTTCGCTTCCACCACAAAAATTCCATTTAGTAACGGGGAATGATCTTTCAGCTGGATATTGGCCGTTGGAAATCCCAGTTTTTTGCCCAGTTTCAAGCCATGCACAACCCGCCCGCTTATGCTGAAAGGACGCCCAAGAAGCTCAGCAGCCAAAACAAGATTATCCGCCGCCAGCGCATGGCGAATTGCCGTACTTGAAACACGCTGTTCACCCAAGGTAACCGGGGCCATTACCTCCAGTTCACGCTGATTCGGTTCAGCAAAAAATTTTTGCAACAAAGCAGTATTTCCCGTGCGCCGGGCGCCGAAGCGGAAATCTTCACCTATCAGCAACCAGCGAACATTCATTTCCCGCAACAGGATATCCGCGATGAACGACTCGGCACTAATCTTTGCGAACGCATGGTTGAAACGATAAATCTGCACACGATCCACGTCCAAACGGGTTAGCAACTCCAGTTTTTCACGTAAATTCGTTAATCGTGCAGGCGCCTGATCTGGCGCCAGAAGTTCTCGCGGATGCGGTTCAAACGTCATGATACAGGATGCTATCTCCAAGCGACGCGCGGCCCGCTTCAGCCGGGCAATCATCGCCTGGTGCCCCAGATGCACGCCATCAAAATTTCCGATAGTCAGCGCAACCGGCTCTTTTTTTACGGACAGAATCCGCCTGGTTATACGCATACCCGCTATTCGGTAGTTGATCGATCAGAAATACGACCCGGCCACACGATTATCCAGCGACAGCGCATGCACTTCTCCACGGCGATCAGTCCTGCGAATCCATTGCTTTCATGCTTCTACAGCATTCAGACCAGCCGGCTCACGATCCGGAAAGTGACTCATCTGATAACCCATCCAGAGCCGTCCGGCGATAAACTCAGCAACCGTATCTGCGTGCTGCTTCAAACCTGGATTTCCCAGTTCATGTGTTGTTTCGCGAAACAGCTCCAGCCAGCGTCTGAATAATGCGGCATTGAGTTCAGGCAGGGCAACATGTTTGGGCATGGGAGCACCGCGAAAACGACTGGTGCCGCGCAATTGTGCTGACCAGAAATTGATCATCTGTACAAAATGCGCATCCCAGTCGATAACATGCTCTTCAAAAATGGGACCTAATGCGGCATCTTTTCTTGCCTTGGCATAAAATTCGTGTACCAGTTTTGAAATTTCCTCTTCGGTGTAGAGATCTGGACTGGGTTCTGGAATGGGGCGAGTTATCATGATTTTATATTTAGTCTATTCTTTAAATTAAAAGGCTACGCATGCCCGATAATAGTCCGGGTACTGGTTTAATCGCCTGAAATGGTCATTTTCTCATATTTGCAATACAGCTTCGAATCTTTGTATCTATCCGGATATTGAACAGGCTCTCAACGCTCACCAAACATTCATGAAAAAAAACTGGATACAGACAATTTATGCCATCGGCCTGTTTATACCATGTCTGATACTGACCGGCTGCTCGGATATCTGGAACAATCCGTACCCGGCTTCGGAATCCGGCAAAAATATTCTTTACAATGCCTTTGTTGAGCGCCCCAAACACCTGGACCCTGTGCAATCATACAGTTCAAATGAAATCCAGTTCACCGCTCAAATCTACCAGCCGCCTTTGCAATACCATTTCCTGAAACGACCGCTCACGCTGATTCCGCAAACAGCCAGCAAAATGCCGACAGTAAGTTACCTTGACAGCCATGGAATGGAACTGCCCGCTGATGCAAGCGATACAGATATTGCCTACTCTGTTTACGAAATCACGATTAAACCCGATATTCTCTACCAGCCGCATCCGGCTTTTGCCCAAGATAACAACGGAAACCTGCGTTACCACACATTAACTTTGCAGGATATCCAGGCACTGCAAAAAATCAGTGATTTTGAACATACTGGAACACGGGAATTGATCGCAGACGATTTTATCTACCAGATCAAGCGCCTGGCTCATCCCCGGCTGCATTCCCCCATTTTTGGCCTGATGGCAGATTACATTGTGGGATTGCGCGAATACGCCGATACGCTCAGGAACCAGGACAAAACCCAACCCGGAAACAGTTTTCTGGATCTGCGTGACTTTCCTTTGTCCGGCGTAGAACGAGTGGACGATTACACCTACCGCATTCGTATCCAGGGTAAATATCCGCAATTTGTTTACTGGCTGACAATGGCATTTTTTGCGCCAGTCCCATGGGAAGTCGATCATTTTTTCTCGCAACCGGGTATGGCTGAAAAAAATTTCACGCTCGACTGGTATCCGGTCGGAACCGGCCCGTACATGCTGACTGAAAACAATCCAAACCAGATCATGGTACTGGAACGTAATCCGAATTTTAAGGGTGAATATTATCCCGATGAGGGCATGCCCGAAGATGTCACAAACGGTTTATTACGTGACGCCAACAAGCCCTTGCCGTTTGTAGACAAAATTGTGTTCAGTCGCGAAAAGGAGAGTATTCCTTACTGGAACAAGTTTCTGCAGGGATACTACGATGCCTCCGGCATTAGCTCAGACAGTTTTGATCAGGCAGTGCAGATAACCGGACAGGGGGAAGCCACCATTACCGAAGAAATGGAGGCACAGGGCATCCGTCTTGGAACAGAAGTTGCTCCTTCCACTTATTACATGGGATTCAATATGCTCGATCCTGTGGTGGGGGGGCGCACTCCGGCGGAAAAAGCAGCTGCCCGCAAATTACGGCAGGCTATTTCCATCACCGTTAACTATGAGGAATTTCTGACTATTTTTGCCAATGGACGGGGAATAGCTGCGCAAGGTCCCATTCCTCCGGGCATTGAAGGTTATCACGAGGGTGAAACAGGTATAAATCCGATTGTCTACGAATGGCGTAACGGAGAAGCTCAGCGCAAATCTATTAAACGAGCGCAAACATTGCTGGCAGAAGCAGGTTATCCTGGGGGAATCAGCCGCAAAACCGGCAAACCACTGGTTCTGTATTATGACGTTACTGCGCGCGGCGCGGACGATCGATCCATGCTGGACTGGATGCGCATGCAGTTTCAAAAACTCAACATCCAGCTAGTCATACGCAGCACTGACTACAACCGCTTTCAGGACAAGATACGCAAAGGAAATGCGCAGATTTTCGAGTGGGGCTGGAACGCTGATTACCCGGATCCGGAAAATTTCCTGTTCCTGCTTTACGGGCCACAGCGCAAAGTGGATAACAGCGGTGAAAACGCAGCCAATTACGATAATGCCGAGTATAACCGTCTGTTCGAGCTCATGAAAAATATGGAGCACGGGCCACAGCGCATACAAATTATTGATCGAATGGTGGCTATTTTACGGGAAGATGCGCCCTGGTTATGGGGTTATCACCCCAAAATCTTCGCTCTATACCATACCTGGTACCAAAATGTAAAACCCAACAGAATGGCGTACAACACGATTAAATACTATCGCATTGATCCTGAATTACGGGATCGGAAACGTCATGAATGGAACGCGCCGGTAATATGGCCCATTGCTACAGGAATAGTATTGCTGACAATTATTTTGTTACCGGCATGGATCACTTATCGCCGCAAAGAGCAGCGCAGAATACTGCAAAGCGAGTAACCACGTCCCCCACACACAGAGATCATGCTCAATTACATTATTCGCCGCTTGCTTTATGCGATTCCAATCCTTGTTGGGGTCAACCTCATTACGTTTACCCTCTTCTTTGTCGTCAACACCCCTGACGATATGGCACGCATGCATCTGGGTACAAAACATGTTACCGAGGAAGCTATCTGGAAGTGGAAACAGGAGCACGGCTACAACAAACCGCTGCTCTACGATCAAGCCGCTCACGGAATCGAAAAGCTCACCAACACTATTTTTTTTGAGAAATCCGTCTCAATGTTTGTTTTCGATTTCGGCCGTGCTGACGACGGACGTGATATTGCACATGAAATCCGATCCCGTATGGGGCCCAGTCTGGCGATTGCCCTGCCCGTATTTCTGCTCGGGTTGCTGGTCTACATTACCTTTGCACTGGTAATGGTTTTTTTCCGGATGACCTATGTTGATTTTTGGGGAGTTGTTCTATGCGTCGTACTGATGTCCATCTCCAGTCTGTTTTATATCATTGCCGGTCAGTTTTTAGTCGGCAAATTGTGGCACCTGGTACCTATATCCGGATACAGCAGCGGGCTGGATACGCTTCGCTTTCTTCTGCTTCCGGTTATTGTGGGGGTAATCAGCAGCGCCGGCGCAAATACGCGCTGGTATCGCACCCTCTTCCTGGAAGAAATCAATAAGGAATATGTGCGCACCGCCCGAGCCAAGGGATTATCAGAAAATATCGTACTGTTCAGACATGTACTCAGGAACGCGATGATTCCCATACTGACAGGCGCTGTTGTCGTCATTCCACTATTATTTCTCGGAGGATTGATTACAGAATCATTTTTCGGCATTCCCGGGCTGGGCAGCTATACCATAGATGCCATTCAGTCACAGGATTTCGCAGTGGTACGCGCAATGGTATTCTTGGGATCATTATTGTATATTTCCGCCCAGAGTCCGGCTGGAATAGTCATCTTCCCTACTGTAGATATTTCCAAAAGTATTTTTCAGACAAAATTAAACAGGGAAACAGAACATACCCGCTGTGCGCATTTTGAGCTTAATGTTAAGCCGCAATACGCCTTTCAATGAGAGATCGAACAAGTTCTAAGCATGTGACAACAACATCATCACCATTCATTTAATACAACTCATTATTGTATTTCACCTGCCTTGTGCTACATTCTGCACAGTCGGTTTTTTTAAAGCGTTCTCGTTTCGTATTAGTGGCAAATTAATACAGCTGCATATTTAGGCAATACTATTTCCATGACTTCACTTATGGTTTGATTTATCGTGCGACCGATCTTGTACAGTATAAAAAGCAAGATTGTTATTTTTGCTGTGATTGCGACGCTATTGCCTACAATTGGCCTTGGTCTGTTGTCATTCAAGCAAAATGAAACACTGATCAGCGATAGTGTTACACGCGAACTGCGCGCGCTTGCTGACAGCATCAACCGCCAGCTGAATCAATGGATTGAGGAAAATACGCTTGCTGTCCGTGCATTATCAACATCCAATCCTGTTATTGAAGGACTGATCACCTTAAAGCAGTTCTCAAATAATAAAAGTGTCAGTGCTGCGGAACAGGCGCAATCCGTTATGGTTAGTTACTTACACTCGGTACAGGCCAAGCTGGATGAAGTGCTTGAGCTAACTGTTTTTAACGATACCCGGGAAATTGTTGCCAGCAGTGCTGACATACCGGAAGTACGCGAATCTCCTGAACAATGGACACACACCTCCCTCACCTCGGGAGCGATAGCCATGCCCCCTGCCTGGAATGCACGCTACGCTACAGCAACCATCAGTATTATCTATCCGGTACTGTCGTACGACAGCCAGCTGATCGGTGCCATTGCCGCCACACTAAGCAGCGCTCCCGGCGTTGATCATCAGATAACACTCAGTCCACACCAGTGGGAATTAACCCAGATGTTTGAAGAATCTGTATCCTACGATGGACTGTCTTATCCTAAAGCAATTGGCCTGGCCTACGCATCGGAAAATATTCCCGTAACAATTCTGGTAGAGCAGGATCACAGCGTGATACAGGCTGCATGGATAAAGTTGCGCAATCGCTTTCTCGAATTTGTCAGTATGCTTATTGTCATCGTGACCAGCGTAGCCCTGTATATGGGACATTCCATCGTCACGCCGCTAAAACAACTGATTAATGCAGCGCGAGGAATTGTAGAAGGGAATCTGGATATTCATCTGTCAGCCAAACGGAAAGATGAAGTAGATCAGCTGACCGATATGTTCAATCAAATGACACATGCATTACGTAACAAGCATGCGGAAATCACGGCAGCCAATCAGGCCATGCAGCAACAGAACCAGCTGCTGCAAAAACTTTCAATTACAGATGGTCTGACAAGTTTGTACAATCGCACAAAACTCAATACCATCCTGTCGGAGCAGCTTGCCAGATTCAAGCGTCACAATCGCCCGTTTTGCCTGCTCATGATAGACGTTGATTATTTCAAAACCATAAATGATAAACTTGGCCATATCGTTGGAGACCGGATTCTGGTCACAGTTGCTTCTGTTCTACTGAAATCGATCAGAACAATAGACTACGCCGCGCGCTATGGAGGGGATGAATTTATGGTTATCCTGACCGAAACCGACTCCAGCGCAGCAACCAAAACAGCAGAGCGTATTCGAGCCGAGGTAAGCGCTGCCTGTCTCGCATTTAAAGAGCAACCGGTTCATATTACGTTGAGTATCGGTATCACCCAAAGCCGTCGTGCTGACACGATGCCCAACGATCTGATTGCCCGCGCAGATGCAGCATTGTATGAAGCCAAGGAATCAGGGCGCGATCGGGTGTACTGTGCGGATAGCTGACGTCTGATACCGCTTCACCAGCTTCAGCATAACTTATCCCTTCTGGACACAATAGAAATGGAATACAAGGATTACTATCAAATTATGGGTATCCCGCGCGATGCGACGCAGGATGATATCAAACGCACATACCGTAAACTGGCACGCAAATATCACCCAGATGTCAGCAAGGAACCGGAAGCCGAAGCGCGCTTCAAGGAAATTGGTGAAGCGTACGAAGTACTCAAAGATCCTGAAAAGCGGGCAGCTTACGATCGCCTGGGAACGCGCTGGAAAAGCGGACAGGAATTTCAGCCACCACCGGAATGGGGTCAGGGATTTGAATTTCACGGGGGTGAATTCGCACAATCGGCCGCTTCACAATTCAGCAGTTTCTTTGAAGCATTATTTGGCAGAAACCAGGGAGGCCGGCGGTACAGTAATCAGGGATTTAGCCAGCGCGGTGAAGATTCCCACGCAAAAATCTCAATCGATCTCGAAGATTCTTTCAATGGAGGTATTCGCAGCCTAACCCTGCAACATACGGAAACAAGTTCGGAGGGACGCCCGCATATTCGCGAGCGCACATTGAATGTTCGTATACCTAAAGGCATACAACAAGGGCAGCATATCCGACTGGCAGGCCAGGGAAGTCCGGGAGCGGGTCAGGGCAAGGCTGGTGACTTATATCTTGAAATCATTTTTAAACCACACCCATACTTTAGTGTGGAAGGTAAGGATATTTTCATGGAACTGCCTGTTGCTCCCTGGGAGGCGGCGCTGGGGGCAACGATTTCAATTCCGACTCCCGTTGGCAAGGTTGACCTTAAAATCCCTGCCAATTCACGTTCAGGACAAAAACTGCGCCTGAAAGAACGTGGAATCCCGAGTACACCTCCAGGCGATTTATATGTGGTTTTGCAGATTGCTTTACCCCCGGCTGAAAGCGAACAGGCACGCGCGTTTTATCGTGAGATGGAACAAAAACTCGCATTCAATCCGCGCGCCAGATTCAATATCTGATTACCCGGTGCATATGGAACACACAATATTAGATGGCATTGTTATTGAAGAACGTGAAAATATTTCGCTACTCGAATTTTGCGAAATCTGTAAGGTTGATGCTGAATGGGTCACTGCGCTGGTATATGAAGGTATCCTCGAACCGGCACAAACCGGATCGGAACACTGGTTTTTCAGCGGAACCTCCTTACGGCGCGCACTGATCATTAATCGCCTGCAACAGGACCTGGATATCAACCTGGCTGGTGCCACGCTGGTAGTAGAGCTGCTGGAAGAAAGGAATGCTCTGCTGGCCAGAATCAATTAGGAAATCCTCCGAAAAAAGTTACTATTTCATCGAATCTTCAAGTGGCTAATTGAACAACTGGCTGATTTAATACAACAGTTAATATCATGTCCAATAACAACACCCAGTTAAAAATCCGCATTCGGCTGGACCAGGCGGCTGATCATCCCGCCGCCAAGCAAGATTTTCCGGAATATCTGGAAGAGGAATCTTTATTGCCAGCTTCTCACCCCGTTTACGTATACAACTGGCCCAGGATTAGCGGTGCATTACTGTTGTTGCTATTTGTATTTACGGTGTTTTTTTGGGCTCTATCAGATTCAGGTAACCAAGAATCCGAAATAAACCCAACGGATACAGTTTCATCAGCAACTCCTTCGGCTTCCTCTGATATCTCCCCTGCCACACCAGTACAACTCACTCCATCTTCAGATGAATCTTTACCAAATCAACTTCCCCAGAGCACCCCAAATGAATCCGAATATACTGAAGATATCTCCAGCTCGATACCTGATTCGATTTCTCTGACGACATCAGCATCACCTGTCAAACCCGGGGTGAAACCGGGAATCGCTGCTGCTTTTCGGCCACAACAAGAGAAGGACATACACAAACTCAGTCGTTCTGCCGGTCTGATCAGGGCACAGTTGACTTCAGATATTCGTCAAAAAGCCCCGATTGATGACATCGATAGAATTTCGCTTGCCGGAAAACCAAGCCGACCGGTTTTTCTTTTTTTGCATTTCAACAAATCCAGAAATAAAAAAATATTCGCCAACTGGTATTATCACGACAAACGCGTCGCCAGGGTTGCACTACCAGTTGGCAATGGTGACTGGCGCACTCATTCCAGCAAAATACTTGAACAAAACCGATTAGGCTCATGGCATGTTACTGTCACAAACCAGTCAGGTAAATTACTTGCCAGATTCAATTTCAGCGTAACGCATTAATCCAATATGAAATTTTGCAGTGAATGCGGTAGCAAGGTTGTTTTA
This sequence comes from Nitrosomonas eutropha, assembly GCA_014584635.1. Taxonomy (GTDB): domain Bacteria; phylum Pseudomonadota; class Gammaproteobacteria; order Burkholderiales; family Nitrosomonadaceae; genus Nitrosomonas; species Nitrosomonas eutropha_B. The sequence goes on from JACTML010000158.1 coordinate 11,615, forward strand.
CGTATTCCGGAAGGAGATACGCTGCCGCGATATGTCTGCCCAAACTGTCACGCCATTCACTATCAGAACCCAAAAGTAATCGTCGGGTGTATTCCGGAATGGGAAAACAAGATTCTGTTATGCAAACGAGCAATTGCACCTCATCGGGGTAAATGGACACTGCCCGCAGGCTTTATGGAAAACAATGAAACCCTGATTCAGGGGGCTACACGAGAAACCTTCGAGGAAGCCAACGCTCGAGTAGAAATTCGCAGGCTTTATGCAATTTACAGCCTGCCGCATATCAGTCAGGTTTATGTCCTGTTTCGAGCAAAGTTATTGGATCTCGATTTCTCCCCCGGCATCGAAAGTCTGGAAGTCAGGCTTTTTGAGGAACAGGAAATTCCCTGGAGTGAAATCGCCTTCCGTGTCATTCACGATCCGCTTAAACGCTACCTGGAAGAACGACGCCATGGGCAACCCGAGCTCCACATGGGAATAATCGATAAATATCCAGGCTAATATACCGGATGCTCATGTGGATGCCAGAAAAACTTCTGCTGTAACCCTGTTTCAGGAATGAGCATCTGACAAACCATACCCATAC